>CAZXBG010000060.1:0-22124 GCA_964638865.1 uncultured Chitinophagales bacterium
CAGAGGAAATCAAATGGTAACATTGAAAATTAACATTTTGGCTAAAGCCCGCGCTATTAATTTAATCACATACGCTCCGGCACAGAAATACCCAACAAATTTAATCCATGTTTAATTACTCTGCTTACATTAAATGCAATGTTTGCCCGAAGATGCTTTTTTGCTTCTGTTTCGGCTTTCGCAATCGAATGATCAAAGTAAAACGTATTGAATTTTTTTGCTAATGCATAAATATAATTTCCTATTTCTGCAGGGGAATAAGTATCTGCAGCAATTTCTACAATTGTTGGGTATTGATTTAACAGTACTATAAGCTCCTTTTCAATAGGATCGATTGATTCAAATTTATTAATAGAAATTTGAAATTCTTCTTCTTTCAATTTCCTGAATATAGATTGAATTCGCGCATAAGTATATTGAATAAACGGACCTGTATTTCCTTGTAGATCAATACTTTCCTTAGGATTAAACAACATTCTTTTTTTTGGATCTACTTTCAATATAAAATATTTTAAGGCAGCCAATCCGATTTGATCGGCTAAAATATTTTTTTCTTCCTCACTAAATTCTGATGATTTCTCAGAGTCAGCTAAAAATTCTCTTGATTCAGTTTGCATTTCTGCTATCAACTCATCTGCATCAACCACCGTGCCTTCCCGGCTTTTCATTTTTCCTTCCGGCAAATCAACCATACCATAATTCAAATGGTATATTCCATCCGCAAATGGTACTTTTAATTTTTGAAGAACCATTTTTAAAACTTTAAAATGATAATCCTGTTCATTAGCAACTACATATATAGAAGTATCCATTTTGAAATCTGCATACCTCGCAATTGCTACTGCTATATCCTGCGTAATATATACACTTGTGCCATCTGCTCTTAACAATACTTTATGATCTAATCCTTCATTTGTAAGATCAACCCAAATACTGCCATCTTCTTTTTTATAGAATGCATTTTTAGCAAGTCCTTCATAAACAATATCCTTGCCTTTTAAATAATATTCACTTTCTTTATAATCCTTTTCAAAATCGATTCCAATCTTTTTATACGATTCCTCGAAACCTGCATAAACCCAGTTGTTCATCATATGCCATAAAGCAAGTACTTCGGCATCTCCGCTTTCCCATCTCCGCAACATTTCACTCGCTTCTAAATAGATAGAACATGTTTTTTCTGCTTCCTCTTTGCCAATATTCGACATCTCCAATAATCCAACTTCCTGTTCAAATATCCTCTGATATTCCACATAATATTTTCCTACAAAATGATCGCCTTTAATTCCTGTGCTTGTTGGAGTTTCTCCGTTTCCAATTCGTTTATAGGCAACCATGCTTTTACATATAGCAATTCCTCTGTCGTTTAAAATATTTACTTTATGCACCTCATGTCCTGCAGCCATTAAAATATTAGCTACGGAATATCCTAATAAAACATTTCTAACATGGCCCAAATGAAGCGGTTTATTGGTATTTGGACCACAATATTCCACAACATATTTTTTTCCTGTTGCAGGTTTTTCCCCAAAATTTGTTGAACCCGCAATTTGTTTTAAAACATTTAACCAATAAATTTCTGTAAACGATAAATTTAAAAATCCTTTTACAACGTTAAAAGATTCAATTATTTCTGTTTTATTCTGTAACGCCTGTCCAATCTCATTTGCAGTGAGTTCAGGATTTTTGCGACTGATTTTTACAAATGGAAATATTACCACTGTTAATTCCCCTTGAAATTCTGAAGGTGTTTTATCAATTTTAACAACAGCATCGTCAATGGTTTGTGCATATAATTCCTGAACAACTTCTACTACAAGTTGTTTAACCTGCTCTTCTAACTTCATAACCGTTTTTCTATTTCACCTGTAAATTGTTCCAATATCTCCAATGCAATTTCCGCCATTATATTTTTTTTGTTGTCGAGCGTTGGATTAATTTCCGTTATTTCCATGCAACAAACTTTCTCTTGTTTTGCAAGACAACTCACCAATTGAAATGCCTCACTTTCATATAATCCGCTTTTCACCGGCGTTCCTGTTCCTCTCGAAACGTTTGCATCCATGCTATCTACATCAAAAGAAACATATATCCTGTCGCAATGTGCCATACGTTTCATTGCGTCATCAATAACATATTGAATTCCTGTTTCACGCATTTTTTGCACGGAATAGATACGCACATTATTTTTTTTGAGGATGAAACGTTCCGCCTTCTCCATATCGCGGGTTGCAATGTAAATTAAATCCTTAAAAGTGATCTTCGGCGATATACCGCCGAGTTTCTTTAATTTCTCCCAAGCCTCTATCGTTTTCTTCTCAGGCTGATTAATCTGGCAGACTTTGTTGTCTAGTGCTGTAGCTGTTGCCAAAGGCATTCCGTGCAAATTGCCGGATGGCGTGGTGTAAGGAGAATGGAGATCAGCATGTGCATCAATCCAAATAACACCGAGTGTATCCTTGGGGAAAGCCATTTTAATACCGGCTATAGTTCCTCCTGCATTGCTGTGATCACCCGAAATGATCACCGGAAACTCTTTCTTTTTCATGCAGGCCATCACCACTTCAGCTATTTTGTTGTACATCTCTACTATGAACTGTATCTTAACCGAGTAAGCGGTTTCAATATCATCGAGCACCTCATCGTTATTGCTTTGGAGTATCATGGGCGGATGTTCTTTGAAATATCTGCTTCCTTTGCTCCACGCTGCAACGCGTATAGCATCAAAGCCTAATCCCGAACCCCTTGTGCCGGCGCCCAATTCGCTGTTTACCGAAATAACCTTTACTCGTTTCATATATGCAAAGTTATTATTTTTGTGCCGCAAGAAAAATTTATCCTTTTACTGTCTAAAACGAAACTAAAGAATTGAAAAACACCTATCTAGACCTCATTCAGCAAACCTTCTATTTTCCGCAGGATGGTTTCGAAGTGAAAAATAATTATTTATACTTTAACGGAATTCCACTAAAACAACTGATAGATGAGTATGAAACGCCTATGCGTATCACTTATTTGCCCAAGATTTCTGAAAATATTCAACGCGCAAAAAAATATTTTAACGACGCAATTAAAAAATTAAATTACCCCGGAACCTATCATTATTGTTATTGTACAAAAAGTTCGCATTTTGCCCATGTTTTGGTGGAGGCACTAAAAAATGATATTTATCTTGAAACTTCCTCAGCATTTGATATCGATATTATTGAGAAACTATATCTGAACAAAATGTTATCAAAAGACACGCTTATCGTATGTAATGGGTTTAAAACAAAAATTTACACCCAACGCATCAGTAAATTGGCAAATCTCGATTTCAGAATCATGCCTGTGTTAGATAATAAAGAGGAATTGGATGCATACGAAAATACAATCATATACGAATGTGATCTGGGAATAAGAATTGCAGCAGAAGAGCAACCGGAGTTCCAATTGTATACTTCACGTTTGGGAATCAGATATAAAGAGATCAAGGAGTTTTATCTCAACAAAATAAAACCAAACCCAAAGTTCAAATTAAAAATGCTGCATTTTTTTATTAACAGCGGCATTCACGATAATATTTATTACTGGAATGAATTATCAAAATCGTTAAAAGTTTATACCGATTTAAAAAAGGTATGTCCTGAATTGGATTCTCTCAATATTGGAGGAGGTTGGCCTACAAGAAGTTCTTTAGGTTTTGAATATGATTATCCATATATGGCGGAAGAGATCTTAAATAAGATCAAACTAACCTGTGAGGAAGACAATGTTCCTTGTCCGAATATTTATACCGAATTCGGAAGTTTTACTGTTGCCGAAAGCGGAGCATTTATATTTCAGGTATTATCAGAAAAACATCAAAATGACAGTGAACGCTGGTATATGATAGATAATTCGCTCATGACTACCATGCCGGATTCATGGGGAATTAATTCTAAATTTATTTTATTGCCGGTTAATAAATGGGGCAACGAAGTACAGCGAATTAATATAGGAGGTTTAACCTGCGATCAAATGGATTATTATAATTCTGAGGCGCATTCTAACGAATTGTATTTGCCTCTTGTTGGAACAGGCGAGCCACTCTATATCGGATTTTTTCACACAGGAGCATATCAGGAAAGTATTTCGGGATATGGCGGAACAAAACATTGTCTCATTCCTTCTCCAAAACATATACTTATTCAAAAAGATGCAGACGGTAAATTAAGTTATGAAGTATTTGCAGAAGAACAAACCGTGAACAGCATGCTTACTATTCTTGGATACGATAAATTTGATGAGGAATAATATTTAAAGAAATTAATTCACTTTTTCAAAACGGAAGTTTTCATACTTCAGTATGGTAATATTGCTGTTTTCAATAAACTGAATCTGTTTGTCGGCAGTATAACTTGCAGTAAATTTTAAAGGATACAACATATATCGCATCACCGGATTTGGTTTATCAATTTGCGTATCAATTGCCGGACCATAATTTGTTAAAACTGATCCAAAATACAACATGATATCATAACCGCGATAGGCAAATTCAGACGGTCTTATTCCATATTTGTCGGTGAAAACTTCATTAAAACGTTTTACCCGTGGCGCATTTTGATCTGCCCAATAGGAGGTAGGATAATGAAAATGTAAGGTCTCAAAATAATCAAGCGAAATAGATTCCAGCGATAATAGATTTTGCATTCCCAATAAAGTAATAGAATTATTGCGCGATGATTTTGAAAGATCACGAATTAAACCGTTAACATATAATTCATCGTTGGAGGCAAGAAATACAAAATTTGCTTCATCATTAAGATTTTCTGTGATACCTGAAATTGAATAGGCTTCTTTTAAAGTTGCAGTTTTGTTTTTATTGAGAAGCTCAAATTCAGTTTTAAACTCTCTTGCAATTTTTAATTCATTGGGTTTGTCAGCTCGGTAAACGATTACAAAATTAGCACGCATATTTTCCTTTATAAAATATTCTATTGTTTTATTTAATTGGGTGGAAATTGGTGCATTCGCCATTAGATAAAATTTGTTACCACTCGTAATATTATTTGCCGGCGAAAGTGGAGAGATGGTAAATAATTCATTTGTTTTCGCTATCTCTGCTGCTGCTTTGAGGCCATCATTAAATACAGGGCCGATAACAAGATCCATTTTTTTAAATTCTTCACCGCGCATTAAAATTGCAGTTGATAAACTATCTTTTTTTGTATTATAAACCGTTACATTTAAGTTAACACCTAATTTTTTTAAGGTATCTAATGCTAATAAAGCACCTTCATAAAACTCAACCGATCCTAAGGGTTGGTAACCTGTAATGTTTTCTTCCGCCATCAATTTATCTAACTCCGCTTCATCAAGGGAAAAGGGTAGCAGTAATGCAATATTATAACTCTCTTTCTTTTCCCAGCTCTTTCCTTTTGTTCCTGACGAAATAGTATCCGGAATTTTTGTATCAGTTTCTTTATCCTCTGTTTTATTATCGTCAGTTATTACCGTTGTTTTATCATCCTTCGGTTTATCAGGTTTAGGAGTTGTGGTTTTTTTAAACAAACCGCACGACGATAAAGTACATATCATCGCAACAAAAAATAAAACCTTTATTTTATTCCCACTCAATTGTTGCCGGCGGTTTTGAACTGATATCATATACAACCCTGTTTATTCCTTTTACGTGATTAATAATATCGGAGGATATTTTTGACAAAAGCTCATGCGGTAAATGACTCCAATCTGCCGTCATGCCATCCGTTGAGTTAACACAACGTAAAGCTATTACATTTTCATATGTTCGTTCATCACCCATTACACCTACAGTTTGCACCGGCAATAAAATTGCACCTGCCTGCCAAACCTTATCATACCACCCTGATTCTTTAAGGTGGCCAATGAATATGGCGTCAGCTTCTTGCACTATGCGCACCTTTTCTGCAGTAATAGCATCAATTATCCTTATTGCGAGTCCGGGACCTGGAAATGGATGACGGTGTAATATTTCCTCCTTCAATTGCAGCGTTTTTCCGACACTGCGAACCTCATCCTTAAATAAATAACGCAAAGGTTCAACAACCTTCAAGTCTAATTTTTCGGGTAACCCACCTACATTGTGATGCGATTTTATGGTTGCGGAAGGACCGTGCACGGAAATCGATTCAATTACATCTGGATAAATGGTGCCTTGTGCAAGCCATTTTGCATTTTCTATCTTCTTCGACTCTCTTTCAAATACATCGATAAATACTTTTCCTATTGATTTCCTTTTTAATTCAGGGTCGGATATTCCTTTTAGCGCATCCAAAAATTCATCTGAAGCATCCACGCCTATTACATTTAAGCCCATATCCTTATAACTGTGTAATACAGTTTCAAATTCATCTTTTCTTAACAGGCCATTATTTACAAATATGGATATCAGATTTTTGCCTATCGCTTTATTTAATAAGATAGCGGCAACACTGGAATCAACGCCTCCCGACAAACCCAGTATCACCTTTTCGTCCTTAACGGTATTCCGGATAGAAAGAACAGTTTCCTCAACAAAAGATTCAGGGGTCCATGATTGTTTACATCCGCAAACATTCACTACAAAATTCCGGAGCATTGTTTTGCCTTCCGTTGTATGTGTCACTTCAGGATGAAACTGTATACAAAATATTGGAAAATCAAACTTATTGGCATCACTTTTATAAGCGGCAACATCGATACTGGCTGTTTTAGCAGTGATATGAAATCCGGGTGGAATTTGAGTAACAGTATCACTATGGCTCATCCAAACCTGACTTTCATCGTCCACTCCATAAAATAATTCGTTTTCTTTTTCGAGAATATGCAGAAAAGCACGGCCGTATTCCCGTTTTGAAGATGGCTGCACCTTTCCTCCGAAATAATTAGCCATAAACTGTGCACCATAACAAACTCCAAGTATAGGTCGCTTGTTCAGGATCTTTTCTATATCGAACGCTGGTTTATCTGCTGCTGAAACAGAAAAAGGACTTCCGGATAAAATAATTCCTTTTATATCATCTGTAAGGTCGGGAATTTTAGTGCAGGGAACTATCTCACTGTAAACATTGAGTTCCCGAATTCTTCTGGCAATAAGTTGAGTGTATTGAGATCCGAAGTCGAGGATGAGTATTTTCTCAGTCATTTGCAAAGATAAGTCGGGAAGGCAGCAAAAATCAAATTTTTAAAATCGCGGCCATAGGTTATTGAACATTTAACCAACGGAATATTCAGATATTTTTCCACATAATTTTTGAAAAAAGAATCGAATCTCTCAATGGGAATTCATTTGAGGAATTGTTCCACACTTTTGTGGTGTGATTCCCCAAACTGTACCATGATCCCCAAATGCTTGCTGAAGTTGGAATGAAATGTATCAATCAAAATTATATACTCCCATTGATGTAAATGATGTTTTTTATTCTTATTTCAACTCAAAACACAGTAAAAACTAATGAAATTAAATGCTTAAGGTGCATGTAAAATGAGGTAACACCCTTGATTCTATTGAGGTTTAGAAAAATATTTTAGAAATTCAACGAGAGGAGAATAATTTACATAAAAAAAGCAGAGTTCACCTTTTTGGTTCCCTCTGCTATCCCCATGAAAACACACACAATAATATAATAGGCAATTGCTATGCCAGGCGATTTTATTTCAGGAAAAGTGTTTATAGTTTGTAAAAAAGGAAGTGATTTTGTGTTTTGATTGCAGATTTTGCCAGATTAAACAAATAATCAGAAAAAAAAAGCAGAGAAGACCTTTCGGTAATCTCTGCTATCCCCATGAAAACACACACACTAGGTATTATGCAATTGCTGTGCCAAATCACTTTTTTTCAGGATTTTGCCATTTGGTATGCAAAATTTTCAAAATTTGACCCTTTGGTGCCATATTATTAAAAAAAAATTCAAATTTGGTTTTTGCTTAACCTCAGTATTTTTTAAAGAAAAACGAGGGTATTTTAATAAAAAAGGATTCTGATTCAAAAGGCGGATAGGTAAAGTGCAGGGCAAAAAGTCTTTTTCAAGCCAAATGAACGTGTAAACAGCCCAAAAATTTATTAAAACAAGCAGAAATGTAATATGTATTTGGCAAATGGAGGCATATAAAAAATGAAATACCATACCTGCAAAGAAGTATGGTATACAAAACAGGTTCTTTTTATAAAATTACTTTACCCAGGAGTCGTTTCTGTACTCACCCAAAATAACAACATCCTTGCTGTTAGCATAGCGTTTAGCAGCATCTTCCATCTCAGCCTTGGTTTTGCTTCTGATCTTAATGCCCCTTTCCTTTTGACCCTTGTTCATTACTTCAATATAAAATCCGTCAATTAATTTTGCCGTTCTTGTTGCCGGTCTTCCTTTTCCTTTGGTATTCATTCAATTATTTTTTTGGTTAAGATACAGCTTTTGAAACAAAAAACAAGTGGGGAGAGTTCATAACCTTGTGAAAATTGCCTAAAAGGTTGATGTAGCGTGAGTTTCGGGTGATCAGGTGACTGTGGATTATACTTTTCGACCAACATGATTTTACTCCAAAACATATCTAATTGTTATTAAAGGGGCGTGAAAATTGTCACTCTCAGCCGAGTTACTCACTCCCAATAGATCAAATTAATCATTATAAAATCGATTCCCAATCTCTAATGGCTTTAAAACGAAGCTTCAGCTTAAAATATTTTTGCAACTGTTTTGTAACTTTCAGAAGCTTCCTGCATTATACATAAAAACTAAAAAATGAAACAAACAAAATTAAAGACTGCAATTTTAATTTTAATCCTGTTGCCGGTGTTCTTCGGTTCTTGTGGTGGCGAAAAGTGGCCCTGCATAAACGGGTCGGGATCGATTATTACCGAAACGAGAACAGAGACTGGCTTTACAAGTGTAAGCAGCGAGATCGAGGCTACTGTGTATATCACAGAAGGACCGGAATTCGAGGTAAAGCTTATTGCCCAGCAAAATGTGCTCGACAATATCGAAACCAATGTTAATGGTGGCGAATTGGAAATCTTATCCGACCATTGCATCAACAATGCTGAACCGGTATTAATTTATATTACCATGCCATCTGTTTTGGCTCTGAGCATGAGTGGTTCAGGAAGTTTGATCACCCAAAATAAAATAACCTCAAGTTCAGTTTCATTCGAAATTAGCGGTTCAGGTGCTTTTACTACAATGGATTCCATAATAACCGATTTTCTTAATCTCGACATCAGCGGTTCAGGCGATATGGATTTTATTGGTAAAGCAACCACTGTAGATGCCGATATTTCTGGTTCAGGAAATATGACCATGCAGGGTTTAGGCTCTGATCTTAATTTTGATATCAGTGGCTCGGGAGAGTTGAATGCATTTAATTTCCTTGTCACCACAGCTGATCTTGAAGTAAGCGGAAGTGGTAATATTGAAACAAATGTTTCAGTTGATATGTATGTTCGCATAAGCGGAAGCGGCAACATCTATTATAAAGGTACACCTGCAATTACTGCAGAAATATCGGGCAGCGGCGAATTAATTCATGTTGATTAAGCATATTGCAGTCAATTAATTATGGAAGAACAGTCGAGGATAGAAGCAGCTAAAAAAGATCCTAAAAATTTCAAATATTTTTATGACCTCTGGTACAAACCGGTATATCTTTTTATTTATCGGCGCACAGATGATGAAACGTTAAGTGCGGATATCACGCAACAGGTGTTTTTGAAAGCTATGCAGAATATAACAAAATATGAATATCGCGGATTCCCCTTTTCTTCCTGGTTATACAGAATTGCACATAATGAATTAATGCAGCATTTCAGAGATCAAAATAAAGTGCGTGTGGTATGTATTGAAAATACAGGACTTGCGGAAATATTGGAAGATGATGTTGCAGGATATGAAGTGGAAAACCGTGAGCTGATATTTAAAACATTACAAAAATTAAAACCACAGGAGCTCGAACTAATAGAGATGCGATATTTCGAAAAACGATCCTTTAAAGAAATATCTGAAATAACAAATGTTTCTGAAAATAATGCTAAAGTAAAAGTGCACAGGATATTGGAGCGATTGCGAAATTTAATAACAGTTCAAGCATAAACAGCCATGCAAAAAATAAAATTTAAAACCGAATATAAACCATTACCGGATGAGGTAATAAACAGGCATAAAAATTTTGATGCACTGTTGGCTGTTTATGCTGTGGCACCTAAAATCAATTTTTTTCAAAAATTTTTAAAAAATAAATGGACAATGTTTTCAGGAGGAATAATTATAGGCACTGTTGCAACTTTGTTGTTAACATTAAACAAATCGGATAATAATAAATTTTCCGAATACCAGAATACAAATCAAACAGAAATTAATAATTCAAATACTATTACACAATCAGAATTAATTAATTCAAATACGGCTACTCAGGTAGAAAATAATAAAAATATTTCTACAGTTGAAATTCATGAACAAAAAATAAATTCAGAAACTTCTTCGAATGCCAGTTTCAAACAATCGAAAAATAACAGTGAATATAAATACAGTACTACTGCAAATAAAAACTCAAATAGTGTAAATAATCAGATGGAAAATACTTTTACTGATAATTCAAACACGAAAGAGGAAAACAGTAAACCTGAAAAAAATCCACAAGGTGTTAAAACATCTGAAATTGATAACACAATACCTGCCGATTTTGTAAATTACAATGAACTCAACAAGGAAATGGTTTCAAAAGAGGAAACTCTGGATAGTACATTTGTATTAACTGGTGAAAAAAATATTGCCATACAAAAACCGGAATTAAATCCTTTAGATACAATTGAACCAATAGGAAATTCGGAAATTAAATCAAGTAATGCTGACGCAATAAATTCAGATAAACAGCCAATTTCTGAAGCTGTATGTGAAAAAGTACGCAATCCTAAAAGTAAAGATAAAAAGGAGATTAATTCAACCGAAATCTCCACTGATTTATCCGATAAAAATGAATTCAAAACAAATTCAAATATTACAAAATCGGATGTGGAAAGCACTCCAGATTCCACGCAGTCACTATTCAGCGAAATTACTTTTTTAGATAAATTTTTTGAGAAAAGAATTTCGAAAAATGACACTGTATTAAAAAACTCAGTAGATGCAAAACAAACACTGTCTCACAGGCTGAATGATACAACTTATATTGATCGTTATGCACAACTTTCATTTTTTACACCATTGGGAACAAACGGATTAGATAGTTATAAATACAAACATCATTTGTCTATAAATGTTATTCAGGGATTAAACGGTGCTGTGGAAGGTGTAGAATTTGGTGGTGTTGCAAATCTGATTAAAGGTTATGTAAAGGGAGGGCAATTCGCAGGGGTAACAAATCTCGCAGCAGGTAAAATAACTGGTGTGCAGGCAGCAGGTATTTTAAATGTTGGAAGGTCGCTATATGGTGGACAATTTGCTGGTGTTGCAAATGTTAGTATTTTTGGCGTAACAGGAATGCAAGCAGCAGGTGTATTGAATATTTCTTCCTCAATTAAAGACAGTTCTGTGTTTTTTCAGACAGCCGGCGTCGCAAATGTTTCACTTTCCAATAATGCAACCGGAGTTCAGGCAGCAGGTGTGTTAAATCTGGCAAATGATATTAAAGGCGGACAAATAGGATTAGTGAATGTTGCAAAAACTGTCACAGGTTTTCAGATCGGTTTGGTAAATATTGCAGATACTATTGATGGAGTTTCTATTGGTTTATTAAGTTTTAGCCGCAATGGAATATTTGATGTTGATGTTTTTACAAGTGATTTATTTCAAACGAATATTGGATTAAGAGTTGGAAGTAAATATATCTACAATATTTTCGCCTTTGGTGTATCTCCTTTTTCTGATACGCTTCGATATGGATTTGGATTGGGTATTGGAGGACATATTCCTGCATATAAAAATATTTCAGTTGATATTGACGCAATGGCATGGAATACTTTTGAAGATAAATTTGATTTTAATTATAATCAATTTCACATGCTCAATCAATTGCGGATTACACCTTCCTATACTTTTGCGAACAATAAAATATCGGTCTATGCAGGACCGGCAATTAATGTGGAAGTTTATGAAAACGGTGTTGACCCTCTCAAGGAAAATACCTTTCGGGAATTTAGCAGAAATGGGTTTACTACTGCTTTATCACTTGGTTATGTAATTGGTGTGCGATTTTTTTAACTGGAATGGCATTTTCATTTTCGATAACTATTTTAACTGACTTTAAATATTGTTTGTGTAACTTTCACCCTTAGTATATTTATCGTTGAAATAGAAATTAATATAAAAATGAAAAGAATACAAGTACTCCTCATCGTGATTTTAATTTCCGGAATTGTAAATGCACAATCCGGCGAACAAATATTTACATCCTCAGGGCTTTTTACCGTTCCTACTGACGTTACCTCTATTACTATTGAAGTAGTTGGTGCCGGCGGTAATGGTGGTTTTAATGGAACAGGTGGCGGTGGAGGTGGTGGATATGCAAAAGGGATATATGCAGTAGCGCCATTTGATGCAATAACAATAAACATAGGATATGTTGGAGCAGGAGCTGTAGCCGGAACAACCACTGCAGAAGGATTTTTATCTGCTTCAGGCGGCGAAAATGGTGTTTCTGTACCAAATCCTGAAATTGGTGGCGGTGGAGCAGCAGGTGTTGGAACCGGTGGGAATATCAGTAATTATTCGGGTGGAAACGGTGGTGGAGGATTTTATACTTACTTCGGCGGCGGGGGTGGCGGTTCTGCAGGTCCATTAGGAGATGGTGGTGTGGGAGGAAATACGATTGCGTGGACAGGAATTTGTTTAACTCCCGGTGGAGCCGGTGGTATAAGCGGTGGTTCTCCCGGTGGCAATGGAGGAAAAGGTGCCGGATTTACTGACGCTTTTTGTAATGTTTCGGATCCCTCTGCATTTGGAGCAAATTATGGAGGTGCCGGTGGTGGCGGAAATGGCAATGGTGGTGGTCCCGGTTTCGGTGCTCCGGGTTATTGCAAAATTACCTGGTGTTCTGTTGATGTAACTACCGTAACCAACATGGAAAATGGTATTTCAGCAAACGCAACAGATGTAACTTACCAATGGATTGATTGTGATAACGGAAATGCAATAATTGACGGAGAAACTTCCCAAACTTTTACCGCAACGGTAACGGGTTCGTATGCCGTAATTATTTCTGATGGAATTTGCAGCGATACTTCCGAATGTGTTATGTTAACGGTAGTTATTATTGATGGCATAAATGATTTGAATGATAATTCCATTATTGTTTCTCCAAATCCTTTCACTTCTTATCTACAAATTGAAAATGGAAATATAAATGATAATTACAGTTTAATTAATGCTATAGGTCAGATCATTTGGACAGGAAAAAACATTGAAAAACAGTATTTTTCCGATGTAAAAAGTGGAATGTATTTACTAAAAATTGAAAATAAAGACAGAACGCAAATTGTGCAATTGGTAAAGTAATTTATTCAAAAATTAATTACATTTTAAAGGGTAGTTCACATATTGTGTACTGCCCTTTTGAAATTTCAATATTGTATTTATTGGAATAGAACATCATGGTTAGCCAAATTCAGGTTAATTTTATAATAAAAGGAAATTATACTGCAGCACATTTTCCCTTCCCGCAACCTTCCCGCTCTTCCCGTATTCCCGGCCCCAAACACAACCTACAGAACTATTTATCTACAATTCTCTCGGACTAATAATTTATTCCCAACAATTAAATGCCTCCAATGGAAATATTAATGAAATAATAAACCTCAAATATATTTCGCCAGGTATTTATTTTGTGCGATTGTTTTCCGGGGAAGATTATTCAGAACAAAAATTAATAATTGAATAAAATAATTTCTTGTTAGAAATATATTTTACGATTTCCATAAAATAAAAAAAGCCACACAAAAAATATTTTGCATGGCTTTAATTTTTTTATTTAATATTATGCTTCCGTTAATTCCTCTTTATGACTGCTCATTAATTGCTGTTGCAATTCAAAAGGCACAGGAGCATATTCGGCAAATTTACGTGTGAATTTTCCTCTTCCCTGTGTTAATGATCGAAGGGTAGAGGAGTAATCATATAATTCGGTTAATGGAACACGAGCGATTACTTTTTGGTAATGTCCGTCGCTATCCATACCGATTACAATTCCTCTTCGTGTTTGCAGATCACCGATCACTTCACCCATATAATCGCCCGGCACTAATACTTCCAGATCATAAATCGGTTCCAGTAATTTTGGGTCTGCTTCTCGGAATGCATTTCGGAATGCCATCATCCCCGCTAATTTAAATGCCATATCATTGCTGTCCACCGGATGCATTTTTCCATCATACACACTTACACGTACATCACGAACATAAGAACCGGTTAGTGGACCATTGGTCATTTTTTCCATCACCCCTTTTAATATCGAGGGTAAAAAACGTGCATCAATTGCGCCTCCAACAATACAATTATAAAATACTAATTTTCCTCCCCATTTAAGATCGTGTTCTTCTCTTCCGCGCACATTTACATCCTTAGGATCAGGCATTCCCTCATAATAAGGTTCAACTATCATATGCACCTCACCGAATTGTCCTGCGCCACCACTTTGTTTTTTGTGGCGATAATCGGACTTCACTGCTTTTTGAATTGTTTCTCTGTATGGAATTTTAGGTTTAACATAATCGAATTTAATTCCATATAAATGTTCAATTTTCCATTTAATTACCTGAAGATGTAATTCCCCTTGCGCATTTACCAAAGTTTGTTTCAATTCCATATTGTGATCAATGGTAACGGTTGGATCTTCTTCGTGAATATGGTGTAAGGCAAGACCCATTTTCTCTTCATCACCCTTGTTATGCACTTCAATTGCTGCCTGCACTTTTGGTTCCGGAAAATGGATCGGGGTAACTTCAACATCCTGTCCCTTTATTGCAAGTGTATTATTGGTATGCGTCTTTTTTAATTTAACGGTAGATCCAATATCTCCCGCCATTAAAGTATCTACATTCTCCCGTTTTTTACCTTGTAATACAAATAGCTGACTTATGCGTTCATTATTATTTGTATTTGTATTATTCAGATCCATCCCTGTACTTATTTTTCCGCTGCATACTTTAAAATAACTCATGTCGCCGAGATGAGGCTCACTCACGGTTTTAAAAATAAATACTACGGTTGGATTTGATGAATTACATGGAAGGTCTTTTCCATTCGTTAATTTTTCCGGTTGCATATTTGCAGCGGACGGACAACATTTATCAATAAATCCCATCACCCTGCCACTTCCCATATTATGTTTTGCAGAAATACAGAAAACAGGAAATATTTCGTGATTGCGAATGGATAACATTAATCCTTTCACCATATCATCTTCCTCCAATGTGCCTTTATCAAAGAATTTTTCCATTAAACCTTCATCATTTTCGGCAATTGTCTCAATAAGGTCGTTGTGGAGTTTCATTGCCTTATCCATTTCCTCCGCCGGAATAGGTAATTTTTCCGGTTTTCCTCCTTCGGGTTTGAATTGATACATCACCATATTAAGTACATCAATAATCGCATTAAAATCGATGCCCTGATTATAAGGATATTGCACAACAGTTACCTTTTTGTTAAATCGTTCTTTAGCTTGCTCAATAGTATTGTCGAAATCAGATTTTTCCTCATCCACATGATTTACAATAAGTATCATCGGTTTTTTGAGATGATCGGCATATTCCCAGATAATTTCCGTTCCAACCTCTACGCCATGGGCAGCGTTGAGCATTAATAAACCGGTATCAGCAACTTTGAAGGCAGAAATAACTTCCCCGGTAAAGTCATCCATACCGGGAGTATCTATAATATTGATCTTGGTATCTTTCCATTCCACATGCATCACCGAACTGAATACACTATACCCTCGTTCGTGTTCCAATGCATTAAAGTCAGAAGTACTGTTTGTGTCGGCAACAGTCCCGCGGCGGTTGATAGCTCCGGCTTCAAACAACATGCATTCGGCAAGTGTTGTTTTACCGGAGCCGGAATGGCCCACCAGCACTACATTCTTGATGTTCTCGCTGTTATAAGTTTTCATCTTTTTCCTCCTTTGGTTTAGAGTTGCAATATAGGAAATGTTGATTAAACAAGGAAATAACAAGAATTATTTTTCGAATGATTTGGATCATGGGAAATCGTGAATCCTGGATTTTGATTTTGGTTGGATAATTGGTTCCTGGCCTTGGGGTGATCGTTAAATGGTCATTAGTCAGTAGTAAAATCATCCGGCTAACGAGAATCAAACTCATTACTCATAACTCATCTCTCATAGCCTGAATGTTCCTAAAAACTTCACTCAATCCTCATCACACACCGCTTCTCAAGTAGTAAGTTCCCCCTCACACCTCGATTCACGAATCTGTAATAATTTCACGAGTTTAAGATTTCCATCCACAATTAAATAACATTTCCAAAAATATATTCTCCCCCTTTCACTTATCCACAAGCACCAAAAACCCTGTTTAAAAGTTTGTGCCCGTTTCGTCGATTACGGATTTGTAAGAGTTTAACTTTACGCTTTAAATATTAAGGGGTAATGCTGGTAACTTATTTCGGACATTCATGCTTTCAGGTTAAAACAGGCGGTAAAACCATCCTTTTTGATCCCTATATTACAGATAATCCACTGGCTGCTGCAATTGATGCGTTATCGCTGAATCCGGATTATATTTTTATTTCGCATGCGCACAACGATCATATTGCAGATGTACTCAAAATTGCAAAAAGAAGTAATGCAATGGTTGTGGCAAATTGGGAAATCTATTTATGGGCGAAGCGGCAAGGACTTGAAAACCTGCATTCGATGAATATTGGGGGAAATTGGAATTTCGATTTCGGAAAGGTTAAAATGGTAAATGCCGCACATTCCAGTTCCTTTGCCGATGGAAGCTATGGTGGACATCCGGTGGGATATTATTTTGAATGCGAAGAGGGAAATTTTTATTATGCAGGGGATACGGCATTGCATTACGATATGAAATTGTTGGGAAAACATCTGGAAATTGATTTCGCATTTTTACCAATTGGAAATAATTATACAATGGGTGTGGAAGATGCATTAATCGCATCAAAATATATTAAGTGCGATAAAGTTATCGGAATGCATTACGATACAGAGGAGGATATAAAAATAGATCATGAAAAAGCAACCGCTATTTTCGGATATCAGGATAAAAAATTAATTCTGATGAAAATAGGAGAGGAAACAGATATTAAATAAATCAACATAATTAATAGTAGCCTAAACCGCAAATTACAAACATGGGAAAAATAATAGCAATAGCAAATCAGAAAGGTGGAGTTGGAAAAACTACATCTGCAATCAACCTCGCAGCAAGTCTGGCGGTACTTGAATTTAAAACTTTATTGGTTGATGCAGATCCGCAGGCAAATTCCACCTCTGGAGTTGGTTTCGATCCAAAAGAAAACCGTATCAACATTTACGATTGTCTGATGAACGACAAACAGGCGAAAGATGCTATTGTGGAAACCGAAACGCCAAATTTACATTTATTACCATCCCACCTCGACCTTGTTGGAGCAGAGATTGAATTGATAAATCACCCGAACAGAGAACGTATCTTAAAAACAATACTCGACGAAGTAAAAAACAATTACGATTATATTTTTATCGATTGTTCTCCTTCTCTGGGTTTGATTACTGTTAATGCACTTACTGCAGCCGATTCCGTTTTGGTACCTGTGCAGTGCGAATACTTTGCCCTCGAAGGTTTGGGTAAATTGCTGAATACAATAAAAATTGTTCAAAATCGTTTAAACAATCCGTTGCAGATAGAAGGTATTTTGTTGACTATGTACGATGCCAGGTTGCGTTTGAGTAATCAGATCGTGACTGAAGTTAAACGTCATTTTTCGGAAATGGTATTTGATGTGATCATACACAGAAATACAAAATTGGGAGAAGCGCCAAGTTTCGGCAAACCGGTTATTATGTACGATGCCGATAGCACAGGAGCAATTAATTATCTGAATCTTGCGAGAGAAATATTGCAAAATAACGGAGGAATTAATCCTACCCATGCAAACGAATTATTGAATATCAACCAAAATTGATTATATTTATAACAGATAACCAAACTTCAGGATTATCTGGAATTAGGTTCCTTCTCCTGAATAATTAGGAGTTTAACAATGAGTCAGAAAAAAAACGATCTCGGAAAAGGTATAAGAGCATTGCTCGAAGGTATGAATTCAGATGCCTCAGGCGAGTTCCTGCAAAAAAAGGCGGTGCAGGAAATGGCATCCACCAATACTATTCTGCTTGAAAATATTGAATTAAATCCCTTTCAGCCTCGTGCTGATTTTGATGAGAATGCTTTGCAGGAATTAAGTGCATCCATAAAAATTCACGGAGTAATTCAACCCATCACGGTAAGAAAGGTTGGAACAAATAAATTTCAGCTCATTTCGGGTGAACGTCGCGTTCGCGCTTCAAAACTCGCCGGACTTAAAGAAATTCCTGCTTTTGTACGTGCTACCAACGATCAGGAGATGCTGGAAATAGCATTGATTGAAAATATTCAGCGCGAAGACCTCAATGCCATTGAAGTTGCAATTCATTTCCGGAGATTATTGGATGAATGTAATTTAACGCATGAAGCATTGGCAGAACGCGTTGGAAAAAACAGAACAACGGTTACCAACTTTTTGCGTTTGTTAAAATTACCACCGGACCTGCAACGCGGATTAAAAGAGAAAAAAATGAGTATGGGTCACGCACGTGCATTACTTGCATTGGATGATCCTGCAGGGCAAATTGCGATATATATGGAGATACTCTCTAAAAATCTTTCTGTTCGCGATGTGGAAGAAATGGTGCGCAATTACAACAACAAAAAAGTTAACGTAAAACAAAAAACAGTAAATGTTTTACCTTACGAAATTAGAAAAGTTCAGGATACTTTAGCTTCGCGTTTGGCAACCCGGGTTCAAATTAAAAGAGATAAACAAGGCAAAGGAGAAATGGTGATCTCCTTTTTTTCGGATGACGATCTTTTCAGATTGAAGGAATTAATTGAAGATTAATTATAGCGCGTGAAACATGGACAATTTTTCTGCATCCTATTCCTACTGCTCACTAAACTAAGTTTTACTCAGGTAGATACATTTTCTGTTCCTGTTACAGATACTATTGAAATTGCAACCGAGACTATTGTTATTACAACCGATACTATTGTTGAAGAAATTATTGCGGATACAATTAAAAGCCCTTTTTATAAAAATTTATGGTCGCACGAACCACATTCGGTTGGAAAAGCTGCTTTGTATAGTGCAGTAGTTCCCGGACTGGGACAGGCTTACAACGGTAAATATTGGAAAATTCCAATTGTGTATGCAGGAATTGGAACCTCTGCCTATTTTGTGTATTACTGGAATAGTTTTTACAAAGAATTAAGGCAGGAATATATTTTTCGAACAGATGGAGATTCTACAACAAATGCTACAATCTATAATTATATCACGAGCGATGAAATTTTATTGCAATATGTAGATAATACCAAACGTTATAGCGATCTGTTAGTGGTGGTAACGTCGGTGGTATATATTTTAAATATTGTGGATGCTGTGGTGGATGCGCATTTATATGATTTTAATGTGAGCGACGATCTGAGTTTACATGTGCAACCTTACATTTTACCGAAGGGTTACCTTACACAAAATGATTTTAATACTTTTGGCTTAAATCTAAAACTCAGTCTAAAATGAAAATTGTTTTGTTGGGATATGGTAAAATGGGAAAAGCCATCGAGGAAATAGTGAAATCTCAGCAAAATTTGGACATTGTCCTAATTGTTGATAAGGATAATGAACAAGATCTAACCAAAGAAAATCTACAAAAGGCAGATGTGGTTATTGAATTTACAACACCACAAACTGCAGTGCAGAATATTTATAGTTGTATAGATGCCGGAATTCCGGTGGTGGCTGGTACAACAGGTTGGTATGATAATCTGGAAGCAGTTACGGAATATGTTTTGGCCAAAAACGGGAGCCTTATTCATGCAACAAATTTTAGTATTGGGGTAAATATATTTTTTGAAATAAATAAAATACTTGCTGAAATGATGTCTGGTCAGGAGCAATATGAAGTTGCCATTGAAGAAACACATCATACCCAAAAACTGGATGCACCGAGTGGAACTGCCATCACGCTTGCAGAAAGGATCTTAAATAAATTAAAAAATAAAAATAGTTGGGTAAATAATAAAAGTTCCGTGAAGGAAGAACTGGAAATAATTTCGCATCGGGTTGAAAATGTTCCGGGAACGCATGAAGTAATTTACAACTCAGAAGCAGATGAGATCAAATTAATACACACAGCAAAATCGCGCAAGGGTTTTGCCGATGGAGCATTGCTTGCAGCAAAATGGATACAGGATAAAAAAGGCATTTTTACGATGAAGGATGTGCTTGGAATCTGAATTTTCCATTTTTTTATCAATAAATTTCGCATGAAAAAAATATTTTTTTATATATTAATTGCTATTTCAGGATTTCCTGTATTCGCACAATTAAAGATCGACTCCATTGGATTAAACCGTCTCAACGGTGGATTAAAAGCATTATCGCTCGACAATGATCTTGTTCATGCAAGTTGGGGATTTTGTTTGTTGGATCCCAAAACCGGAAAGATTATTTCAGAATATGATTCTGAAAAAAGTTTAATGCCTGCTTCCAGTATGAAGGTGGTTACTACCATTTCTACTTTAAATATGGTTGGGGAAAAATATAGATATAAAACGTTGATCGAATACGACGGAACAATTTCCAAGGACAGTATTTTAACCGGTAATTTATATGTACGTGGTTCAGGAGATCCTACGCTGGGAAACGACAGGTTGGATTCCACCTTGCGTTTCGATTCTTTATTTTCTGTTTGGGCAATTACTATAAAAAATAAAGGCATTAAAGAAATAACAGGAAATATAATTGCAGATGCAAGTGCATTTGAAGATTATGCAACACCGGGAAGTTGGAACTGGGATGATATAGGACAATATTACGGTGCAGGTACTTATGGATTAAATGTGTTTGAAAATTCTTATACCTTATATTATTCTTCCACAAAAACAACATCAAAAGTGGATAGTATTTTTCCTGAAATAGAAGGTTTAACAATCTGGAATGATGTGAAGGTGGGTGGGAGTGGAGATGAGGCATTTATTTATGGTGCACCTGATAATTATTATCGTTATGTAGTAGGAACCATACCTGCTAATAGAAAAGCGTATACTGTTGATGGATCCATGCCTGATCCTCCTTTATTTTTAGCATTGGAATTAAAAAAAGCTTTGTCAAATTATGGTGTAAAAGTAAATAAACAAGCCACCACCGTTTATGCCATGAAAAGAGAAAAACAGGAAGTAAATACCGTTCGGAAATTATTATTTCAGTATACCTCGCCACCATTAAGTGAAGTTATTTATCACACCAATCAGAAGAGCAATAATTTATATGCCGAAACATTATTAAAAACAACAGGAAAGGTAATTTTAAATGATGGAAGTACCGCATCGGGAATAAAAGCAGTAGAAAATTACTGGACCGGAAAAGGAATAAACCTTATAGGATTTAATATGGAAGATGGAAGCGGATTATCGCGATTAAATGTGATAACTCCCGAGCAAATGTGTAAAATGCTGCATTACGAATTAAATCAACCCGAGTTTTCTGTATTTAAAAAATCGCTCCCTATTGCAGGACAAACAGGAACATTAAAAACAATTGCAGTAAATACGTCTGCAGAAGGAAAAATATTCGCTAAAAGTGGTTCCATGTTTAAAGTGCGTTCCTATTCCGGCTACGTAAAAACAAAAAATGGCGACCTTCTTCCATTCTGTATCATGATAAATAATTACACCTGCGGCAGTGCCGAGATTAAATCGAAGTTGGAGAAATTGATGATTTGGATGGCAGGAGTGTAGCACCTACCATGTAGTTTTAACCTGCGAGGTCTGCGGGAAGGGGAAAAATGTACCAAGGTACCAATTTAAAAATATACCAATGAACAGCCGGACATTAATCAATTAACAAATTACCCGATTAACAAATTAACAAATGAACGCC
>CAZXBG010000061.1:0-1988 GCA_964638865.1 uncultured Chitinophagales bacterium
CTGTTCATTCGAACACCTACCTGACGGCAGTCAGATTCGTGGCTACCCCATTTTTTAACCCACAATATGGACAGCCAAAAGCAGTAGGCAGATGACAAATTTTAAATGATGTGTTATTTAAAATCCGTGGCATTCGTTAATATTTCTTCGAAAAATAAAAGATTATCATTTTTTTCCACACCATCTTTGTTTAATTGTTCAGATATCAATTCGTGGATGCGGAGATAATTATTTTCCAATGTTCGTTTTTCGAAATACAATCGACCAGTTCTTCTGATTGCGAAGTCGGAGATATTATTGGTCATTTCCTGTTCGATACTATAGCGTATTTCTGCAGAAATTAAACTATCATTTTTATTTTCTAATTTTTGAAAATTATTAAATGCAATTTCCATAATTTTTTCGGTATCAGATCCGTAGGTATTTACCAGATAAAAAATATCCTCCACGGTAAAATTGATCTGACTTGCCTCCCCTGCCCTACGCTGAATATATTCGTCTATCGGTATGGAAATTCCGGAACCATTTAGGGGAATGGATGCCGTGCTGCATTTCGGATATTTATTTTGTGTGACCTTTTCTAAATCCTTTGCAATCTGATTCACCACTTTCTCTGCCATTTTTCTATAGCCGGTTAATTTACCTCCGGCAATGGAAATTAATCCCGACGACGCAATAAATATTTCATCCTTACGCGAAAGTTCTGACGGTGATTTACCGGCTTCATGTATCAAAGGTCTTAATCCAGCCCAAGAAGAAATAATATCCCTGTTCAAAATATCCGCTTCCGGAAAAATATGATTCACTGCTTTTAATAAATATTCCGTATCCTGCGCTGTAACTTCAATTATATTTTTATCCCCCGTATATGTTGTATCCGTTGTTCCGATATAAATACAATTATTTCGAGGTAGTACAAATATCATTCTGTTATCTCCCGCTACATCAAAATAAACAGCCTGGCGGACAGGTAATCTGTTTTTATCAATAACAATATGGACACCTTTTGTAAGATGTAAACTCTTTTTATCCGGAGCCGAATCCTTTAAACGTATTTCATCCACCCAAGGGCCTGCGGCATTAATAATTTTTGTGGCAGTAGCCGGATACATTTTATTTTGTAAGAGGTCGCGAAACTGAATACCTGTTATTTGTGGATTTGTATCCATATTATAAATAAAACCTTCACATAGTGTATAATTTACACTAAGTGCCCCAAATGTTGCCGCAGTTTTTAATACCTCAATTGTCAATCGCGCATCATCGGTTTGATATTCTTTATACAGTGCAGCGCCAATTAATCCCGTATTATTTAATAATGGTTCTTTTTGTTGTGTTGCAGAGAGGTTCAGCATTTTAAATTTATCCTCCTTTTGCACACCGGCCAAAAACTCATATACCCATAATGCCATAGTTGTGGTATATTTCCCCAATGAACCATTTTTGTAAATCGGCAATAACATATCTACAGGTTTTACAATATGTTTTGCCAGTTTATGAATTATAACGCGTTCTCTTCCAACTGACCGCACCAATGCGAACTCCAGTTGTTTTAAATAACGCAATCCGCCATGAATCAGTTTTGTTGATTTTGAGGAAGTTCCTCCTGCAAAATCATTTTTCTCTAACAATAAAACTTTCATTCCCCTGCTGGCAGCATCCAAAGCAATTCCCGCACCCGTAATTCCGCCACCGATAATTAGTACATCAAAATGTTCGGAACTTGCTTTGAGCAGGTTTTCATTTCTTTTTAATGCGGAAAAATTTTGCATGGTTAAAATGTAATGCAATGTTAATCTTTTTTTTTGCCGGGAAGGCGGGAAGACGGGAAGGTTACGGTAAGTTATTTTTTGCCGGGAAGGGGGTAAGGGTTCGGTAAGGTATTTTTTTTGCCGGGAAGACGGGAAGGTAACGGTAAGGTTTTTTTGCCGGTAAGGCGGGAAGACGGGAAGGTAACGGTAAGTTATTTTTTTTCTTCCCGCTTTCTT
>CAZXBG010000061.1:2088-15063 GCA_964638865.1 uncultured Chitinophagales bacterium
TAGGAAGGCGGGAAGACGGGAAGGTAATGGTAAGTTATTTTTTTTCTTCCCGCTTACTTACCGTCTTACCGCCTTACCGGCCCCAACAAGATTTTCAATCTGGTAATTGTCCATTTGGTAATTTATGTAATTTCAAAAAATTGTATTATTTAAGTCTCGATTTAATTAATGCAATGTTTTTGGTGTTAGTAAAAGCCTAAACTTAGGTCTATGACCTCCATTAACAAATCGACAATTACCAAATTGAAAATCCAATCCCTATCTTTGCCCCATGACATTAGAACATTTAAATGATTTAAGAGACAAATTGCTTGTTTTGAGGAGGTTTCTTTAACGTAGATGATAAAATAATTCAGGTTAGCGAGGACGAACAAATTACCCACCAACCCGGTTTCTGGGATGTGCCTAAAAATGCAGAGGGTATTTTAAAAACAATCAAGACCAACAACATCTGGATAAAAGCATATAACGATGCACAACTTGCAGTTGATGATCTAACAGTGCTATTTGAATTCTGGCAAGCCGGTGAAACTTCCGAGGAAGAAGTAGACGAACAACTTACCAAAACCAGAGAAACACTAGATGAACTCGAATTCAAATCAACCCTTACCGAGCAAGAAGATCAGCTTCCTGCAATACTTACCATAAATTCAGGCGCAGGTGGAACCGAAAGTTGCGATTGGGCAAGTATGATCTACCGCATGTATAATATGTATGCCAATAAAAAGGGATTTAAAGTTACGGAGCTCGATTTCCAGGCAGGTGATGTTGCCGGAATTAAAAGTGCATCCCTACAAATTGACGGTGAATTTGCCTACGGATTACTGAAAAGTGAAAATGGCGTGCATCGTTTGGTGCGCATCTCTCCTTTCGATTCCAATGCAAAACGACATACTTCTTTTGCTTCCGTTTTTGTTTCGCCATTAATTGATGATACTATTGAAATTAATATTTCTCCCAGCGATCTCGATTGGGATACCTTCAGAAGCGGCGGTGCCGGGGGACAAAATGTAAATAAAGTGGAAACTGCAGTGCGTGTTACCCATAAACCTACCGGAATTGTTGTGGCATGTCAGGTAAACAGAACCCAGGGATTAAACCGTGCTATGGCGATGCAAATGCTGCGCAGTAAACTCTATGATCTCGAAATGCAAAAACAACAAGCCGTAAAAGACAAAATTGAAGGCACCAAGAAAAAGATCGAATGGGGAAGTCAGATCAGAAACTACGTACTTCATCCATATAAACTCGTTAAAGATGCAAGAACCGGTTATGAATCGGGAAATGCGGATGCGGTTTTGAACGGAGGACTTGATGAATTCATCAAAGCCTATTTACTCATGGATTAATGCCAATGTCAATCTCGTTATTTTCAATTTGGTAATTGTCGATTTGGCAATTGGGGCTTATTTCTGTGGCAATATAATCCATATCCATTTTTTTGAATGCCATTACTTCTTTTTGTATTTAATTGGTAGTTTTGAATGATGGATACAATAGAGAAGTTGTTTCATACTTTATGGCTATCGGGTCTGCGTTAGCTCCAATGCAAAAAGGACATCCTGAACTTCAAATAATTGGTAAGAAATGAATTTTGATAAACCGAAAAATTTAGAGTCTCTTTTTCCATTGTCGCTATTGACACTCCTTATTTGCATAATTTTGATTTCATGCAACTCCTCAAAAGAAAAAAATTCAAGCATTAAAAATGAGCCCTCAGAAAATATAGATGTGACGAAAATCTCAAGTTCAATACTTGAAAATCTCCAACCAATTCACCTGGACACTTCAAATTATACTATCATAAGAAATACTGGTCTTGAAAACGGAAAATCTAATACTATTTATAGAAATGAAATAGAGAAAATAGAAACGATTTTGAATCAATGTGTTTCAAATTATAATAAAACCGCCTTACATCACCTTGACAGCATTTATAATACCCATCCAAACTATGACTTAATAAAACACGAGAATGTAATTATTAATGTTGCTCAATATAAAATACAATTTATTCCTTGGAATAATAAAATTGGTGAAAAGGAAGTTTTAGTTTATGGCTTCTGCTATGACCCTTGTCCTGATAAAAACCGTTGGAGAAAATCAATCGTTCATAATTTTGATGGAACAACTTGTTGTTTTGGTGTCAAGCTTAATTTGACAAAGGTTAAGACGATGAATTGTGGACAATGGGGATAAGTGAAAGACCGCCAACAGCCGACCCCTGCTATTGAAGTAAGGAGTGCGCAACTTTTCTTCTCGACTCATCGGCAGTAAGGCCGAAATATTCAGTATCACGCAACGCAATTAAAAAATATAACATACAATTAAAAAACACAAAATGAGAAAAGTAAATGCAGCAATCAATATGACAATTGATTGGTTTTGCGACCATACAGCAATAATTCCGGATGAAGAAATACACCAACATTACGCAGACTTGTTAAGTAACGGAGACACTTTTCTAAATGGGTGGATAACATGTCAACTTATGGAATGTATAGTCACATCAGCATACTAATAAATAATGAACATCCTATAAGCCCACAAAAGCCCACAAACAGAATAAATAAGTTCGCAAAAATTGCTACTGTAATAATCATCCTCGCACTCATTAGATGTATCTCGGAAGTTTTCCGGCTAAATTATTATTCTGACACAGATATCACATTCAAAGAAATACAACCATTCCTTGTGGGTGCATTAATTACCTCGATAGCACTTTTAAAGATGGTGCTATTTTCATTTTGGTCAAAACCAAAACCTATTATATTCCTATCCATTTTGGCGAGCATTTTATTGTTAGTAGCAAAAAAAGTATACATGATGTCATGACTACTAATTTACTCTGCAAAATATAGTCGTTAAAGCAACCGTCAACATGTTACGAAACGATTTTGACTAAATACCCATTTATAAAATTGACTTCATGGAGGGATCGTATTGCGCCTGCCTTTGTTAGCAGAAAATCCGGAATATCTTTAATTTTTACATTTGGATAGGATCACATTGCTCATTAATTGGTGGTGCAGTAAGACCGAAATATTCATTCTGAAATCTACCTGTTCTTTTTAACAATTTATTGTTACCTTCATTAAAAGTTTTTTAATCAGCATTTGTTCTGGACTTAGCTTTTAACGGTAACCACTATATGAAACCCCAACGCATAAAAACCTTACTAAAAATCCACTTTACCTTCCTGGTTATATCCATCTTGAATTCGCTCAGCAAGAATTTCACTCCATACAGTCTCGAAGGAAATTTGGAGTTTGTTATCAAACTCCTGGTAATTTTAAGTGGAATTACACTCTTCTTTTACCATCTAAAACCATTCAAGAAAATAAACACCTATTTCTCAATTTATATATTAGCCGGAATTTTTTTTATAATAGGACTCCTATTTCGGGGGATACCGGGCGCTATCATTATTTCTATAATTATATTCCCAATTATTCCAAACAACAAGAAATATGAAAATAATGGAATAATAATATCAGCTCCGTTCCAGGGATTTATGGCTCCCTGCCTTACGTATCAAATAAAAGAACGGAAATTTCTAATCTTTGAAAAGAATTACGGGGTTTTTGAACTGGATGAAGGAGGTCCGATTGACTTTGAATCAATTTGTATTGAACAATCCGAAAGTGGTATTGAGGTGACTTACACAACGGTGTTTGATGAAGGCATTGTGAAAAAGAAAAGAATAAATCGGTAGAGAATGTTGTGTATTGTGCTTTTGCGCCCTTCTGGTGCATACACAACATCCACTATTCGTTATAGTTAAGTATATTTATGACAATCTGAGTAGAATTATAAAAGGATGTAATGGAATCGAATGGCGAAGAGTAAAAACAAAATATTGCACACTTCAAAACCGACTATTTGGTATTATTTACTGGCATTATTTTTTCCGATTATGTTTTTCTTAGTGGACGACTCCAGACAATTAATATTAGGACTCTGGGAAAAATCATGGAACACATACATATTGAACATCTTAGCTCTATTTATGTTTTTTGGAATCCCAATTTTACTGTTTGTTCTAAGACGAGAAGTTAAAATATTCGAAGACAAAGTTGAAGTTTATAGGCCCGGAATTAAGTCATTAAAAACCTATTACCTAATTGACTTAGTAAAGTGGAATGTTACGGACTTTTATATACCAAAAATAGGCAGGCAAGTGAATTTGAACTTAAAGTTTAAAAAAAACAAAATGACATTCAACAAAATTGAATTGACTGAGATTACAGCCGTGACAAAAATTTTAGAAACTAATTGCATCGACAAAAAACAATAAAATAAGTTAACGCGAAACACCGGTCCATAACAGTAGTGACCATAAACAACCGTTTTGATTTAATCAAAACTGTTTGAAAACATCTAAAATCATTTTTTTTGTTCATTTCCGTAGTTGCTAATCTCCAACTCTTCCAAAAATGCATGCACAAAACGCACCTGGTTAAAGCGGTTAATTTATCTTCCAGGCTGCTAAACGTAATCTGCTTGCTATTTTGAGGGGTAATAAAATCCCTATACCATTTTTTTCGAAAGGCAGTACTTCTTTATATTTATTTGGTAGCTTTGATGAAGGTTGTATAGGAGAAGTTTTTAACACCTTGGCGTTAAAAAGCAATATTACAAAAGAAAATGAATAATTTAATTGCAATAGGTATTTTATTGATTGGCTCCATCTCTTGTAATAATACTTCAGAAAAATCGAATAATAATGTCGGCGAAAATACTTTAGCAAAAACGAATACAGTGCCTGATACTTTATTAAATCAGGTAGATGATGATATTAGAAAGAATCAAAAAAATATTTCTAAAAATGAAATCAAAGACACTTCAAAAGTTAGTTCCTCTAAGACAAATTACAAGAATTATGAGGTTGTTTATATAGATTATTATAAAGACTGGCTCCTAAGAGTTTTTGTTACTATTGACACTACCAGGGTTTATGATAAATCAATTATTCAATCGGTGATTTGTGAAATACAGGCGCATTGTAATTTGAGTAAAAAATCAAATATAACCTTTTTTTCTGAAAAGAAATATGCTAATTATAAACCAACTCTATTTATGGACGAAGACCATATATTACCGACTAAAGAGTATAAGAATTGGTTGAACTATTATTATTTAGCAGAATTTGAATTTGAGACTAATATATATAAAACCTATCTGAGTTGCAGCAAACTTTATAAAAGACAAAAAACGATGATTATAAAATGCAAATAAATTAAAGCCTAAAACAATGCATAAAAATAATAGCCGCGATAGCAGTAAAATCATGATTAGAAGTCAGTCTCAACTTTGTTGCATTTTGCTGGGTTTGAAACCTACAATCGACTACTTTTCTTATTCTAAGTGTTTTGGCGCATTTAGACTAAAAAGTAGAGCTCAAATTATGTTCGTAGTTATTTTAGTAACTGTTTCCTCTTGTAAATCGACACTTGAAACCATTAAGACAAGTAATGATCTGGAATCAAGTATTGGATTTGTTGTTGACTATATAAACAATTGCGTTGACGGAACAAATCAAATTAACGTAGATGAAAAGGCTGAATTTGACCTTAATACTAAGATACTAACAATATACAAAGGTAAATCAGCTGATGACTTTAAACAAAAATGGGAAATACCATTAGCTGAACTTGATCCAACAAGTATAAAACTTGATGATTCTGAATTAAGTGGTAACAAAGTGACTATTTACACGACTGGAAAAAAAAAGAAAATCAAATACTATAAAGATGGGAGTCATATATCAACGGTGGAAGAGAATAATTACTATTTAGGTTACTGTTGGAAGAAAAGTAAAGAAAAAGAATACTTTATTGAGTCTTACAGACGGGCAATAATATTGAGTAAAAGTGAATAAAAACGAACATCAGCAGCATCTTAGAATACATGGGTTAAAAAGTGGTTTCCTCAAGATTTCATCTTTGTGGTTACCTTTGTTGCAGTCAGACAGCAACCGCTATAAAATGCACCGGGTATCTTAGCTGCCAACCGTTACGACCATTAAAAAACAACCACAACTGCCGATGGGATTATTTGACAAAATATTTGGAACAAGCGACAAGATTAAAGTTCAATTTATTGATATTCTTAACGGTAATACCATTGGTGTTTCAGAAATGAAAGCAGAGCAATTGCCGGAAACATTTTCCGTTCCGACAACAATGCATATTCAAGACAATGATTGGAATATAGAAGAAGCAATCCCTGAAAACTCTATTGATTTTATCAGGACAAAAACCCTTGTGTTGAAAATGCGTAAAATAGAGAAAATCAACACAAATGAAATATGGTATAGCTTACCGACAATTTCTAACGAATTTCCACCCACAGTTGCCGGGGCTCCACAAACCGAATTTGATATTCATATTCACGAAGACGATTACCGGCAAAAAGAGTTTTTAAATTTAAATGTACAGCCACGCATTAAAGAAGAACTTATAGGTATCAAAAATATTTGGAAAAATCAAAGTAAGAAAAGTGAAGATTACACACTATTCAAAAACTGTCACGTAAGAAATGTTATTGGAAAACCAAATTTGACAATAAATTTCAAAGAACTCAAATATTTATTAAAATGCAATTCAGTTGGGCACGTAATTATTAATAATGTAACACTTTTAAATGGATTTGCAATAAAAACAGAAAATACAACCTATTTTGGAACGCTAAACATAGACACTGTAACTGAACTTTGCATTTCACAATGGAACGAAAACTCAACAAACGAGATTTTGGAGGTAAATAAAGCATTCAATTTGCTTTTTGTAAATTGGCCTCAATGCAACATAATTAAAAATGATTAACAAAAAACAACAAACACATACAACAGCAATTGGAGCCACCGACAATAAAGCACATGCCGTTGCTATTCAGAGTGACGGAAAAATAGTGCTTGCCGGTTATAGTTACAATGGCACCGACAATAATTTTGCAGTTGCACGTTATAATACAGATGGCAGCCTCGACAATACTTTTGATGCAGATGGAATGGTTACCACTTCTTTTGAATTAAATTCTAATGGTCGGGCTTTTGCTGTAACTGTGCAAGCGGATGGAAAAATTGTTGTGGCAGGATATTATACAAATGTTGATACGGATAGAGATTTTGCCTTGGTTCGTTACAATACAAACGGTAGTTTAGATAATACATTTGGATCCGGTGGAATTATTACCACAGTTATTGACGATGGTGTTGATGAAGCACAATCAGTTGTTATACGAAACGATGGAAAAATTGTGGTGGTAGGATATAGTTTCGATTTCACCACCCGCGTTTTTACTGCAGTACGTTATAATATAGATGGCAGCCTCGACAACGCATTTGATTCGGATGGAATTGTTACAACCTCAATAAATAATAATGATGATGCGGCGTATTCTGCTGCTCTGCAACCCGATGGAAAAATTGTTATTTCAGGATACACAAGTGGGGAAACATACGATTTTGCAATAATTCGGTATAATATTGATGGTAGCCTTGATAATTCCTTTGATAGGGATGGAATCGTTACTACTGACTTTGATGCAAGTTCTGAAATATCCTATGCAATAGCTATCCAAACAGATGGAAAAATTCTTGCGGCAGGCGATTTTGACAATGGAATTGTTTATGATTTTATTTTAGTTCGTTACAAAACAAATGGCACTTTAGACAACACATTCGGTATAGATGGGTATGTTAATACGGAAATGGGTGCTTCGTCGGCCGAAGATGTAGCCACGTGTATTGCATTGCAGTCTGATGGAAAAATTCTGGTAGCAGGTAATACCAATGATGGCTCTGATATGGATTTTGCCATAGCAAGATATAACAGTGAAATTACTTCCGGAATACATTCAACCGCAAATAATTATACAACATTTAACATATTACCAAATCCATTTTCTACAAAAACTGTTTTACAATGGAATTATTCAGCACAAAGCGCAACCCTTTCAATTTATAATTATTTTGGACAGTCTGTAAAAGAAATTAATAATATTTCCGGCGAAACAATTAGTCTTTCCAGAGACAATCTTTCGAGCGGTTTTTATTTTATTCAGTTAATGGAAGGAAATAAAATAATCTTTATCGATAAAATAATAATCACCGACTAGTACACATTGTCACAGGAACAACATTATACTGCATTATTGAGCTCTCCGCTGACAATTTATCGATTGACAATTATGCAGTTTGAAATAAAGGGAATAAGGTGAAAACATCGAGTTTGATGTGAAAATTATTTTTAAAATTTAAGTTTATTAACCCTATTTTTGTAAAAGCAAATGCGTAATATGAATGACCTATTAAATATTAATTGGCATTCCATTTTATTAGGAGAAGAAAACTGGACGTTTCTTTTTCAAGTCATCATCCGCACTACGATCATGTTTACAGTAGTGCTTGTCAGCCTGAGGCTTATTGGCAAGAGGGCAGTTATGCAAGGTGTTTTTGAAGTTGCATTAATAATTGCCTTAGGCTCTGCTGCTGGTGATGCTATGTTTTACAGCAAGGTTGGCCTGTTGCCTGCAATTCTGGTTTTTTCAGTAATAATTATTCTTTATAAGATCATTAATCATTTTATGGCGCAAAACAGCTACTTTGAGCGGTTCCTGCAAGGCCAATTAGTGCATATGATTGAAAATGGTATGTTCAATGTGGAAGCATTAAAAAAAGAAGTATTAGAGATAAATGAAATATTTTCTGATCTGAGGCTTTTAAATGTTTCCCATTGGGGACAAGTAAAAAATGCTTACATAGAGCCATCGGGGTCAATTAGTGTATTCTTTTATCCTGATAACGAAACGCGGTACGGATTGCCGATACTGCCACAAATGCTGCAGCAGCAGATCAGTACCATTACGGAACCAAATCTTTATTCCTGTTCTTTTTGCGGGTTTACAGAATTGTCAGCTACAACAAAAGAATTTATTTGTTTAAGATGCGACAATAAAAAATGTTTATTATCCGCCAAAAATATCAGGAATTAATGAACAAACATTTTTCTTGGTTAGGGTCAGCAATTAACTGATAAAAGCAGACGACTAACAAAAACAAAAAATTATCACAGATATAGTATGACACCGGAAAAAACAATAATGATCTCAAAACGAGTGATTTTAGTCAAAGTCCTTTTTCACAAACTTTCTTTCACGGCACAAAGGCCGATTTAAAAATTGGCGACTTTATTGAAGTTGGAATAAACTCTGACTATGGACAAAGAAAAAAAAAGAAATATATTTATCTGACTGCCACTTTGGATGCCGCTATTTGGGGTGCAGAACTTGCATGGGTAGAAGGGGGCGAAAGAATTTATTTAGTAGAAGCAACCGGATTAATTGAGAATGACCCCAATTTAACAGACAAAAAATTTCCCGGTAATCCAACAATGTCTTACCGCTCCACGTTTCCATTTAAGGTTGTTGGAGAGATTACCAAGTGGCAGGGACACTCACCAGAAAAAGTTAAAGCGATGAACGATGGATTAGCAAAATTAAAAGAGAGGCCATGTCAAAACACAACCCAATGATATTTGCCTCCTTTTATGTCTTTTCAAAACTACCTTCACTGTTGTCCGCAGTAAGGTGCGTGAAGTGTGATTTTTGCAACTTTTTTCCCGAATTACGTAACACTTTCCCCATACAATTATAGTAGTAGCTAAGTGGTTGTGAAAAAATCCAAATTGCAAAATTCTGATAGTCAATTGATTATAACAATTAGATTAAACAATTACGATGCATTGGCCATAAAAAAATTTAATGGCGTAATTTTTTCGCTTATTATTTAAATCAAACAAAAAATGAAAGAAATAATAAATCAAGATGTAGAAAAATTAGTGGCCATGGTAAAGGATGTTCGTACCTGTATGCTTATCACTAACGAAAAAAATAATAAAAATTTATCGGGCAGACCAATGGGTATTAGCAAAATTGATGCCAACGGAACTATGTGGTTTTTTACAAAGGCATCATCATTTAAAGTTGATGAAATAGAGCAAAATAAAAAAGTATCTATAGCCATTACTAATGAAAGCAGTCAAAATTATTTAATGATACACGGCATAGCAACATTGGTAAACGACAAAAACAAAATGAAAGAATTGTGGAATTCCATTATGAAAGCCTGGTTTCCTCTTGGTTTGAAAGACCCAGACATAACACTTATTAAAGTAACCCCCAGCGAAGTAAATTATTGGGACAGCAGTTCAAGTAAAATGGTAGTGTTGTTCAACTTGCTTAAAGCAATAGTTACAGGCAAAGAATATTCTGAAGGCGAACACGGAAAAATTAATTTATAAACAATTAATTTATCAATAAAATGTTTAAATGAAAAATCTAGAAAATAAGATAGCTATTGTTACCGGAGCAGGATCCGGCATTGGGAGAGCGGTTGCAATGCTGTATGCTTCGGAAAAAGCAAAAGTGGTAGTTTGCGACATCGACGAAAAAGGTGGCAACGAAACAGTTTTGCAAATTAATAATATTGGTGGCGATGCAATTTTTATAAAAGCAGATACATCAAAACCCGATGACCATAAGGCTTTAGTTGAACAAACGGTAAAACATTTTGGTGGTTTACATATCGTATGCAACAATGCAGGTATTGGTGGAGAAATTGCTGCTACGGGCGATTATCCAATTGAAAGTTGGGAAAAGGTGATTGGCATCAACCTCTCCGGTGTGTTTTATGGTATGCACTTTCAAATTCCAGCAATGATAAAATCCGGTGGTGGAAGCATCGTAAACATTGCTTCCATTTTAGGAATGGTAGGAACTAAAAATTCTCCTGCTTATGTTGCTGCAAAACATGGTGTAGTGGGGATAACCAAAACGGCTGCTTTAGAATATGCCGATAAAAATATACGCATCAATTCAGTAGGCCCTGGTTATATCGCAACTCCTTTGCTTACTAAAACATTAGATGATGCTACCATGAAAATTTTGGCTACATTACATCCTATAGGTAGGTTAGGCACAGCGGAAGAAGTAGCAGAATTGGTAATCTGGTTAAGTTCTTCCAAATCATCTTTTGTTACGGGTTCATACTATACCATTGATGGAGGTTATACTGCTCAGTAATTTAATTTATACAATAGAACATGAAAGACAACTATCACTTTGTAGCTATTTCCGGGAGTTTAAGAAAAGAATCTTATAACACCAAGGTGTTAAAGGAGGTACAAAAACTTGCACCTGAACATATTCTAATTGAAAATATATCCATAATAGATGTGCCTGTATACAATTTTGATTTGCATGCAAATTTTTATCCTGAACCTGTTGAAAAAATAAGTGCTGCTATCAAAACTGCCGATGCAGTCATTATAGTTACACCTGAATATAATTATTCTATTCCGGGAGTGCTTAAAAATGTAATCGATTTTCTTTCCAAACACCCTACAAAACCATTTGACAAAAAAGCGGTCGGTATAATAAGTGCAAGCCCTAGTTTGTTGGGAGGTGTAAGGGCTCAATATCACTTACGGCAAATATTGGTAGCTGTAAATGCAATGACAATGAATGTGCCTGAAATAGTAATAACTGAGGTGAATTTAAAGTTTGACAAAACCGGAAATTTGACTGATGAAAAGACAGCAAATTTTTTAAAAAAGTTTATCATGTCATTGGCTGAATTTAGCGATGTTTTTACTAAAAAATATATAGCGGAAATGGTTAAATAAAGTAGCCATGCGAAAAAAATTATAATTATTGAATAGCCGTTTGATTCAACTGTAGCAATATCAGTTTTATCATTCAATTAATTATTACTATAAAATTTAAAATAAAGCGCGCTGCTAAAATTTAGGATAATCAGCAGCCCGAATTCAAACAAGACTATTTTAAAAAAGTATATTCAATTAAAAATACATAATAATGAAAATATTAATGATCTTAACTTCGCACAGCGAACTCGGAAATACAGGAAAAAAAACAGGTTTTTGGGTAGAAGAATTTGCAGCACCTTATTATACATTGAAAGATGCTGGAGCTGACATCACCATTGTTTCGCCAAAAGGCGGACAACCTCCCATTGACCCTTCCAGTACTGAACCTGCTAACCAAACAGAAGCTACCCATCGTTTTGATAAGGATGAAGCTTTAAAAGATTTATTGGCAAATACAAAAAAGTTATCGGAAGTATCAGCGGTTGATTTTGATGGTGTATTTTACCCGGGTGGTCATGGCCCATTATGGGACTTAACCAATGATAAAGATTCCATTGAGTTAATTGAAAACTTTTTGGATGATAATAAACCGGTGGCTGCCGTTTGCCATGCATCATCTGTTTTATTGAATGTGATGGACGATGAAGATAAACCATTTTTGAAAGGGAAAAAAGTAACGGGTTTTACAAATACAGAAGAAGAAGCTGTTGGACTAACCAAAGTAGTACCTTTCTTATTGGAAGATGAACTGAAAAACAAGGGTGGTATTTATTCTAAAAAAGAAGATTGGGCTTCGTATGTAATAACAGATGGTTTATTAATTACAGGACAAAACCCTGCATCATCCAAAGCGGCTGCAGAAAAACTATTGGAACTCTTAAAAGAAAAAATAAACCATGAATACGAAACAAATAGTATTGGCATCAAGGCCTAAGGGAACACCCACACTTGATAATTTCCGATTTGAAAATGTAGAGTTGGATGCACTGCAAGAGGATGAAATAGCAGTAGAAGGATTATTTTATTCGGTAGACCCCTACATGCGCGGTAGGATGGATGATGCAAAATCGTATGTAGCTCCTTTTCAAATTGACCAGCCGATAGAAGGTGCAGTTGTAGCAAAAGTAACAGCTACTAAATCGGATAATTTTAAAAAAGGCGATATAGTAATAGGCAGACTTAACTGGAGGCACACTTCAATAACCAATGGAAATGAATTGCATAAAATTGATACCACTGTAGCACCGGCAAGTTATTACTTGGGTATTCTGGGCATGACGGGCTTAACTGCATATTTTGGTTT
>CAZXBG010000061.1:15163-22104 GCA_964638865.1 uncultured Chitinophagales bacterium
GTTGATATATATTATGACAATGTGGGCGGAGAAATTTCTGACGCAGTTATTGCTAACATTAATTTTAATGCAAGAATTGTTTTATGTGGACAGATTTCATTCTACAACACGAATGAAGTGCCTATGGGCCCGCGATTGCAGCCTATTCTATTGACTAGAAGTGTATTGATGCAGGGTTTTATTATTGGGAATTATGAAGCTCGTTTTCCCGAGGGAATGAAACAGTTGGTGCAATGGGTAAAGGAAGGTAAATTAAAATCTACTGAAACCATTATTCACGGTTTTGATAAATTACCTGATGCCTTGCTGGGATTATTTAAAGGAGAGAATACGGGGAAGATGATCGTGGAAATATAAATTATTTATTTGCTTACTCTCAGAATATAAAATCTATGGAAAAAAAAATTATACATCAAACAAAATCTCAAATAATTGTAAGAATAATCCTCGGAATCTTTTTGATTTTTACCGGCACCGGTCATCTTACTTTTATGCGAACATCGTTTTTAGCACAAGTGCCTAATTGGGTGCCCATGCAACCGGATATGGTAGTACTTATATCTGGAGTAGTAGAAGTAATTTTAGGTGCTTCATTATTATTTTTATCGAAACAGCGAACTACTGTTGGTTGGATAGTAGCCCTCTTTTTAGTTGCAGTTTTCCCAGGCAATATTGCTCAATTGGTAAATCATGATTATGCTTTTGGTTTAAACTCCGATTTACTTCTCTGGCTACGGTTGCCATTTCAACCGATTCTAATCTCTTTGATATTATGGTGTACAGGTGCATGGGGAGAATGGAGAGATAAAGTAAAATTTAAAAATAAAACGCATGCGTTATAACTTTCATAAAGCAAACACTGAAAAAATAAATTCTTATATAATCAATTCAATTCATCAATAAAAAAAAATAAAATGGAAAATTTAACAACAAACGAAGACATGTTAACCAAGGCAATTGAAAAACAAACAATCAAATTGCCATCAGACACATTTTTATTTGCAGCTATGGGTGCCGCAGCACTTTCTTTAACATTGAAATGCATGGGCAACGATAAAAATGCAACTTTTATAGGGCAGTGGGTAGCCCCTATTTTAATCTTGGGAATTTATAATAAATTAGTAAAGCAAGAGAAAAGCAAATAAAAGAATTGAAAATGCTGGCAGTAATAACCGATAAGAGACTGTTTCGTTCCTTAATATATTTAAGGTTTGCAGGAAGGATATTGAAATTATTTTTAATTTCCTTTTATCGATTTTCTAATTTAAATATTTATTAAAATTAAAAAAGCTGTCCGCACTTACCGTTAAGAGACTGTTTCGTTCCTCTCAAATAGAAAGGTTTGCAGGATGGGAATTGAAATTAATTTCAATTCCCATTTATCGGCTTTTTTTAATTTGAATGTTTATGAAAATAAAATGTGAATCATGCAACATTATTAATAAATCATGTTAAAATTTTAAAACTGATCAAACAGAATTTTTCACCGCAGCGAAAATTCATTCTCTGTATAGATCAAAAATAAAATGGAAAAAGAAATGACAATGACAAACGACATTGTGGCAATTTCCACAACAAATTGTAAAACACTTGCCGCTGCAGCAAAAGCTGCCGGCTTAGTAGAAACTTTGCAAGGTAAAGGACCGTTCACAGTTTTTGCACCTGCTGATTCAGCTTTTGTTGCAATACAAGCAGAGGTGGACAAATTATTGAAAACTGAAAACAAATCAAATCTTTCTAAAATCTTGACTTACCATGTTGTAAGCGGAAAAATGCATGCTGCTGATTTGAAAGACGGACAAGAGTTAACTACTGTAGAAGGTAGTAAACTAAAAATATTGATAAAAGATGGAACGGGAACAGTAGGTAATGCAAAAGTTACAACTGCTGATATTGGAGCATCAAATGGAGTAATTCATGTTATTGACAAAGTGTTATTACCAGAAGATTAATTAAATCTAAAAATTAAAACCTATCTTTGGCGAGGTTTTATCTTATTAAATAAAAATAATGGAAAATTCAACTCCTTTACCATCAACAAGTAAAAACAAAATAGCTAAACTAATTTTAAGTTTAGTTCTTCCTCTTGCAATTGGAGGCGTTTCAGGATATTTAGTTAGAAATGAAATGAATGGAGATTGGTTTAATACATTGGCAAAGCCATCTTTCAACCCTCCAGGTTATTTGTTTGGACCCGTTTGGACAGCGTTGTATATTCTCATGGGAATTTCTATGTTTTTAATTTGGAACACACCCAAAACAGAACTACGACAAAAAGCATTAACAGTTTTTGGCGTTCAGTTATTTTTTAATTTTTGGTGGAGTATTTTATTCTTTTCCTTTCACACAATTTTCTTATCAGTAGTTGACATTTTGGTGATGTGGTTTTTAATTATCTACATGATTACTCTTTTCAAAAAGATAAAACCAATTGCTGCTTATCTTCAAATTCCATATTTCCTTTGGGTAACTTTTGCCTCTGTCCTCAATATTTCCATTTGGTTTTTAAACAGATAGGATATAATTGTGGATAATAAAGAAATTGCACAATTAATAAAAGCGGGTAAAATCTATAAAACTGGAGATTCCGACATTACTGCATTGCAACCTTCCACTTTAGATTTGAACTCGGGGGAGCTAACCTTAATTATGGATCCTTCCGGCTCAGGAAAAACCACTTTACTTTCCTTATTCTGTTGTGTAATTTATCCATCTTCGGGAGAGGTTTTTATTGATAGTGAGAAAATAAATAATTTGAGTGAAAATACACTAGCGCCTATTCGGTTAGAAAAAATTGGGTTTGTATTTCAACAATCCGATTTAATTTAGCAGCACCATTAAGTTCTTTAGACCCAAACGACAAAACTGCCTACATTGAAAAGTATACAAAACATTTAAATGACCCAACAATAAATACGCAAACAATAAAAGTAAATGATGTAATAGCAGGAAGTGTTGCAAAGTTTGTAATAGAAAATGATACTGAAATTACTTATTTGATAGCTAGAAAATTCTGGGGAAAGGGAATTTCCACAACAGCACTGAAGGAATTTTTGAAAATTGAACATATAAGACCAATTTTTGGACGTGTTGCTTTCGACAAATATGGTTCGCAAAAAGTTTTGGAAAAATGGGGTTTTGTGAAAATCGGAATGGATAAAGGATTTGCAAATGTCCGACAGGCAGAAATTGAAGAATTCATTTATAAACATTCTGAGTAACAATGAAACAACAACGAGTCTTATTTTAAAAATGCAAAAAAAGAGTATATAAACTGCGGCTAAATACAATCAGGAACTTACAATACAAAAATCGAACAACAAACATTAAATCGACATGAAAAAAAAATTCATTAATAACTATCCTTTTGTAACCTATACAAAACAAACTTACGACATTAATGAAATGGACACACGCTGCTGGAATTTTTATGAGTGGATGAACACTCGCAGAACAGTTCGCGATTTTTCGGATAAAGTTATTCCTGAAAACATTATTGAAAACATAATTCTTTCCGCTTCTACTGCACCTTCTGGTGCTCACAAACAACCATGGACATTTTGTGTGGTAAAAAATCCTGAAGTAAAAAAGCAAATTCGTTTTGCTGCTGAAAAAGAAGAAAAAGAAAGTTACGAAACCCGGATGACAGAGGAATGGCTCAATGATCTTCTACCCATTGGAACCGACTGGAATAAACCATTTTTAGAAACTGCCCCATATCTTATTGTTGTTTTTAAACGAAGTTATGAGCTGGAAAACAATAATTATAAACATCAAAATTATTATGTAACTGAAAGCTGCGGAATCGCCTGCGGATTTTTACTTACGGCAATTCATGATGCCGGATTGGTGGCTTTAACACATACGCCAAGCCCAATGAATTTTCTCACTAAAATATTAAACCGTCCCGAAAATGAGAAACCTTTTTTGTTGATTCCTGTTGGATATCCTGCAGAAGAATGTTGGGTTCCGGATTTACAAAGGAAAGGTATTTCAGAGATTTGTGTGTGGATTTAGCCCGCGATTCTACCGAAACACATTTTGGAGCAGATGTGCTCACAATAACCTTGGTGTATCACTGATGCGGTAGTTATAAATTAAACACCCCCACTCAATTATGGATGCAAAACTGATTATTTTGAATTAGGAAAGGCAGTTATAGTCTTTTTAGACTATCTTTGGAAAAAAAAATGTCAGAAAAAGGAAAAAAACAATATGGTATCTGGATGGATACACATCATGCAACCGTTACTGGAAGGCAAAATATTGATCAGGGTGATTTCATTATTCTAAATCAGGTGAAGAATAAAGGTACAGATAAAAACTCCAATGAGAATGCAGCTAATAATCAGGAGATTACCTTAACGCACAAATTTTTCAAGGAAATTGTTAGTGTAATACCAAACATGGATGAAGTACATGTTACGGGAACAGGCCAAATTCAGGAACAATTTATTAAGTTTTTAGCCGATACCCCGCAATATAAAAATGCTGCGACAAGCCAAAGCACTTCTAATAAAATGAGCGACGAACAATTGGTAAGTTTAATTAGTAAGCATTTTAATTAAATCAACAAGAAATGACAAGAAATCCAATCATGAATCTTGGATTTCTTGTCATTTTAACTCGTCTGTAATATTTATTGATTACATAAGTAAATTTAATTTTATTGATACGCCTTCCTGTTATCTCAAATAATTAACTATTATGAAAATGAATGAAGATTCGCTGAATGAAAGTTTTGGAACATTATCAGAAACTATAAATGAGTTAATCAAATTGGGTTATACACACGACTTTAATATTCAGGAAGAATGTCTGGTATGCAATCAATTGAATTTCACCTTATCCCCTAACGATTTTCAAATTGATAAAGTGTATCGTTTTGAAGGTGCGTCGAATCCGGCTGATCAATCCATACTTTATGCAATTTCTTCGCCAGGATTAAAAATTAAAGGCACCTTGGTAAATGGTTATGGAATTTCCGCTGACGAAACATCTTCAAAATTGATAGAAAAATTACAAACAAATACAACTATTATACTTATGGAAAATAAATCTAATGATGCAACACCACAGCGTCCGGAAGGGAATCGAATTTTAAATGCCCCACTCGTTGAAATGGACCTATTTAAGTTTATTAACCAACTAAAGAATGAAACCACGTGGAAAGAAAGCGACCGTAATTCTGTAACAATTTTCAAATCAGAAACAATGAGAATTGTACTTTTGGGACTGCACGAAAATGCAGAGTTAACTAAGCACAAGGCCGACGGAGTTATAAGTGTTCAGGTGTTGGAAGGAAAAATAAATTTTATTACAGACCAGCAAAGTGCCATTTTAGAAAAAGGAAATATGATTGCGTTACAAGAAAACATTATGCATAGTGTGATTGCAATAACAGAAAGTTTTTTCCTACTAACGCTTTCGATGAGTAACAAATAATTAGCGGACTTTTTTAATTAATAATTTTTTTTTCCACGAAGTCACTAAGGAAACAAAGTATTATAATAATTGCCTTATTATTATTATTTTTCATTTTCCCCTTTGTGCTCTACGTGCCTTAGTAGGAAACTATTTTTTTTTTCACGAATACACTAAGAAACAAACCTTTTTACTAATCGCCATATAACGTTTTTTTTATTTTCCTCCTTGTGCTCAACGTGCCTTAGTGGGGAACCATTTTTTTCCCCACAAGACGCAAATTGAGCGAAGTATTCACGAAGCTTTTTTTTATTTATCTACAGCATTAATTACTGACATATCCATTGATGTAATTTCTTTAACGTATTGCCCGAATATTTTTACTCCCCCATACGCAGAGTTGCCCCGGCTAGTTAATTCTTGGAGTGCTGAACGCTGTTAATACATTCCGGGATTTGCGAGTTATCAGTGGTAAGTATTATTCCCCCCCCTCCTCGCACAGTTGTTCGAGTTTACGCAAATCATCCAATTTCCACTGATCACTAGGCTTGTCGTGAAGGCGCATGAGATATTGAATGTATTCTTTGATAATATCCTTATTGGAAGCGGGAAGAAAATATTTGTCCGTAATTTCTAAATCGATTTTTTGCAAATAATTTTTTATTTCTCGATCACTGAATGCGAGTCCTTTGTTGTAAGGATTTAAATAAAATAAAATTTCTTCTTTATTATTTTCAACATCCTCAAAATCGGTGATATAATCCTTGGTGCGCACAAGAATAAAATGTGTATTTAATCGCACTCCATAAACCGGAAGATCTAATTGCTGACATAATACCAAATACAATAATCCGATGGAAAAATGATTTCCCTTAAATGCATCCAGCACATTATTGAGATACATATAACGCAATTCGTCGTCGTTATTTTGTAAGCCAACAAATTGATAATGAGAAAAGATTGCCTGGTTCACCACATTCATTTGTTCCAGTGGAGATAAATAAGAATTAATCCCTATCCAGATATCTTTTTGAATCCGCGAAATCGTTTTTAATAATTGTTCTTCATCCAACTCGGCATACTGATGGCGGGTAACTATAATAATACCTTTTAAAAGATCATTACTTTCAAATTCCACCCACTGCTCAAAATCTTTTTCTACTTCCGAAAATTGAATTTTATGAATGATCTCTTCTATCCTCTCCTGCATTACCGGGTTCGGAATGGAAGTATAAGCATCTTCCAGCTTATCAATCACCACCGGCCCAAGCGACAATAATTTTTCCGCCACATGATCGAACACTTCGGGATCGTTATCGTCGAGTAATGAAATTAATGCTGCTATTTCGTTGCTATTGCTCAAGGTTGCGCTGTCGTTTTTTTGGAAATTGTATTTATTTGAAACTTAATGCCTGTCACTAAGTATTTTTTTCATGACTCGTGAGTTTTAATCCTACTCGGATCATATCTCATTACTCATTACTCATATCTCATTACTCATATCTCATTACTCATAT
>CAZXBG010000062.1:0-21699 GCA_964638865.1 uncultured Chitinophagales bacterium
ACGGTGGGGAGGAATTGGAGTGTGGGGAGCGAGTATAGGTATGGATTTAACTCCCAAGAGCAAGATGATGAAGTATATGGAAATGGTAATTTAAATACTGCGGAATTTTGGGAGTACGATACGCGACTGGGGCGTAGATGGAATTTGGATCCCCGTTTATAATATTCAATTTCAAGCTATGCAGCATATTGTGATAACCCAATAATATATTCTGACATAAGTGGCAAAGAAGGAGAACTAGAAATAGATAAAGAAAAGAAAACAGCTGATGTATCAGCAACTTATTATTATAATAAAAATGACATGAATTTAATTGAAAATAATGTTGTAATTGGGTATGATATTTTGAATGGTGATGGTTCATCTGATTTAAAAAATAAAGTCATTTACCTTTACAAAATATGGGGGACAACATACTCCGGATTGTACATTAGAGAATTATTATGGACAAAAAAACCATTTCTTTAATTAAAAACGTTAGAGTCCATTAAAGGAACTTAAAATTGAGGTGTTGAGATGATTATCTATTTGGACTAGGAGTGCATCAGATTTTAAATTTTTAATTAACACCCAATAAAAATTACCATCTACCTCCATCACGTCAATTCTATTAAATCTAAATCCCTTTTCTTTAGATATTTGTTTAAGTTCATCAATATCCAAATAATATTCTTTTTCGTCGATAAACGAAACAATTTCTAATTTAGATTCCGTGGAGGGATAAATATTTTTTTCAATATCCCCATTTGAATTAATATTAATTGGAATAAATATGTAATAATTTGAGGATTGTATCCTATAAGAATAATAAAATTGAACATACTCAACGTCATGGTCTATTTTAAGTAATTTAAGACTATCACTTTTACCACCATATTTAAAAGATACTGATTTTTCAAATATGTATGTTAAATCCGGCTCGCTTTTCAATTTATTGTTGAAAAATTCGTAACTTGTTTTTCCCATAATTATACTGTCACTATACACACTAAGATGGGTAATCAATGCAGTCTCCTTCTCTGTAAATTTTTGTTTTTGAACAATGCAACTAGATAAAATGTTTAAGATTAACAATAGCCACCCAATATAGAATATTTTATTATTTTTCATAATATAAAATTTTACTTTCCTAAACCATTATCTTCTTCCATTTGAATTTGTTTATTATTAATTACTTGGGACACGGCTTAATGATTGACGTGTTTGTCGTATAATTGCCTTGGCTGATGGAAGTTGTATGATAACCCTTCTATTAAGATTTGCATTTGCACCCCAAACTCTTGCAATTAGCCTAAATCCTGGCAATGTTCCACCTATATTGTTAATTTGATTCGGATTTACTCCTTGATTAATTAGTGCATTGGCAACGGTTTGCGCCTTTGCTCTTCCTAAAGCAATACCATTTGGTGGAATCAAAACTCCAAGGACAGTAGAATTTGTGACACCAATTATGTTTATTTGCAAACCATTATTATTGTTAAGAAGATTAGCAAGTGGAGTTACATCTGCTGCAAGGGTCGCAGGGTTTACTGGTATTCCGCTATTACTTCGAAATAAGGTTGTAACGTTTAAATTTGGAAGTCCGGGTAATTCAGTTTGAGTAAACTCTCCTCCTGTCATTTTTGAATCCTCTCCACTATTGTTCTGATTATTTGAATTGCGATCATCAAAATTACTAAAAGTGTCTAACTTGCCTTTTTTATACATTCGTGTTTGACTTATCATCATTGATATTAGTTGCGCACGCTGATTTGTATTAAGTATTCCCGCTTTTGACATTTTATTTTCTGCTCGATCTATTTTTCTAGCAATTCTTTTTTCAGGGCTATCTCCAATAATATCATTATTCCAAATAGGATTATTTCCCATGCTCACATAATGACTTTCCCATGGTGTTTGGTTTGTTTTCGGATCATTACTCCACCATCGCATTAACCGTGGGTCTAATTCTCTGAAATGTGTAGAATAAGCATTTCCGTTTCCATAAATTTCATCATCCTTCATACTTCCTTGGTATCCAAATTCGTAATTCTCACTCCCTGCAACCCATGTTCTTCCAACCAATAACATTCCGCCGGAATCATAACCCCATTGGCTCGAAACAATAGTGCAGTTTGAGTATTTCACAACTTAAAAATAAGGGAAATAAGACAGTTTTTTTGTTTTGGAAGTAAATAGGAGCACTGAGGGGATCTTTACTGACTTATTGCAAACAAAAAATCGGAAATTTTAAGCTATTTGTTTTTAATGAATTATCGGAATGTGAGAAGGTTTTTATGCCTTGAAATTTTATAGCAGGGTAATTACTTTTTTTATGGAAACATTATTATGCCCCGAAATTTCCGGTGAAACTATTTAATTCTACCATTCCATGCTGTCATTTTATGTTGCTTTGCTGCGTTTTTTTATGAAATGGCATTTATTTAAATTTCAGTTCAATAGTATGAATCTGTTTTTGCTGTTTATTGAAAAGCCCCGAAAGAATTGCGAAAGTTTTTTTCTAGCCCTGACCGCAGCGGAAACCCCCGCGATGGGGAAGTACTTGTTAATTTGTTAATTGACAATTGGGTAATTGGAATAATTCCATTTAAAGTAAAAAGCGCGGGGTTGCAGCGCAGGGCAGGGGCGCGGTGAGGGGAGAACGCCGCAGTTTGAGCTCCAAATTATTTTTTTAAAGGGGTAAAATTATTTACCAAGTTTTTTATGGTGATTTTAATCACCTTCTGCTTTGAATTATATCATTCAACAAAAAACATGTCCGCCTCATCTTAGCGGTCGATTATGGAAATAATAATTCTTCTTATTGGGGCAAGTGTTTTGGTGGCTGGCGGTTTCCTTTTTGCATTTATTTGGTCGGTGAGAACCGGGCAATTTGATGATGATTATACTCCCGGTGTACGCATTTTATTTGACGATGAAAAAATAATTGATAAACCTAATTCCACAACAAAAACTAAAAAATAAATTATGGATCTCGTAAAGGTGAGTTACGACAATAAGATTGTAAAACAATTTGCAATTGCAACGGTATTCTGGGGTTTGATAGGAATGACCGTGGGATTATGGATCGCACTGGAATTGGTTTTCCCGCAATTAAATATGGGAATACCACAAATTACCTTTAGTCGCGACCGCCCCATACACACGAATGCGGTGATTTTCGCATTTGTAGGCAATGGAATATTTATGGGTGTTTATTATTCGCTGCAACGTTTATGTAAAACACGAATGTTCAGCGATCTGTTGGGTAAAATACATTTCTGGGGTTGGCAATTAATTATTGTATTGGCGGCTGTATCGCTGTCGATGGGATATACCACCTCCAAAGAATATGCAGAATTAGAATGGCCATTGGATATTTTAATTGCATTAATGTGGGTTGCATTCGGAATTAATATGATGGGCACCATTATTAAAAGAAGAGAGCGGCATATTTATGTGGGTATCTGGTTTTATATTGCCACATTTGTTACGGTTGCAATGTTGCATATTGTTAACTCGATGGAAATTCCCATTTCGCTTACAAAAAGTTATTCGATGTATGCAGGTGTGCAGGATGCTTTGGTGCAGTGGTGGTATGGACATAATGCAGTTGCATTTTTTCTCACCACGCCGTATTTAGGTTTAATGTATTATTTTTTACCTAAAGCAGCAAACAGACCTGTTTATTCCTATAAATTATCTATCATACATTTCTGGACATTAATATTTTTATATATCTGGGCGGGTCCTCACCATTTATTATATACAGCATTACCACATTGGGCACAAACACTTGGAACTGCATTTTCCATCATGTTAATTGCACCTTCCTGGGGTGGCATGGTAAACGGATTATTAACGCTAAGAGGCGCATGGGATAAGGTGCGCGACGATGTTGTTTTAAAATTTATGGTAGTTGCTGTTACCTGTTATGGTATGGCCACTTTAGAAGGACCATTGTTATCACTAAAAAATGTAAATGCCATTGCACACTTTACCGACTGGATTGTGGCTCACGTGCATGTTGGTGCATTGGGATGGAATGGATTTCTCACCTTTGGTATTTTATATTGGTTAATTCCGCGCATGTGGAAAACAGAATTATATTCAAAATCGCTCGCGAATTTTCACTTCTGGATTGGTACACTCGGAATATTAGTTTATGCTGTTCCAATGTATTGGGGTGGATTTACACAAGCATTAATGTGGAAAGATTTTAATCCGGAAGGACAATTAACCTATTCGTTTTTAGAAACAAGTACACAATTAAAGGGCATGTATGCGCTTCGATCCATAGGAGGTACGCTCTATTTAATTGGTGTAATAGTAATGACATACAATTTAATTAAAACTGCTAAACAAGGAAAATTCGCAAACAATGAAGATGTGGAAGTAGCAGAAATGCCGAAAGTAATTAAGGTGCATAAAGGTGAATTCTGGCATCGCGCAATTGAAAGAAGACCGGTGCAGATGATGGTGTTAGCATTAGTGGTAGTATTAATTGGTGGAATAGTGGAATTAATTCCAACCTTTTTAGTAAAATCGAATGTGCCTACCATTGCGAGTGTTCAGCCGTATACGCCGCTCGAACTGCAGGGAAGAGATATTTATGTTAGAGAAGGATGTTATGTATGCCATTCACAAATGGTGCGCCCGTTTCGCGATGAAGTGGTGCGATACGGAGAATATTCCAAAGCAGGTGAATTTGTTTATGATTATCCGTTCCAATGGGGATCAAAAAGAACGGGTCCCGATCTTGCACGCGAAGGTGTTGGTGTGCTGAAAAAACCGGATAGCTGGCATTATATGCATATGCTCGATCCGCAATCGGTTTCGTCGGGCAGTATTATGCCATCGTATAAATGGATGCACGTAAATGAATTGGATACTACAACTACTCGTATAAAAATACGTGTGATGCAAAAATTAGGGGTGCCTTACCCGGAGGGTTATGATCAGATTGCAAACGAAGACCTAATGATACAAGCCGATATGATAGCAGAAAGTTTACGCAAAGATGGAATTGAAACTGCAAGTAATATGGAAATTATTGCACTCATTGCCTACTTGCAACGGCTAGGTAAAGATATTAATACAGAAACCACAAATCAACAACAAACCCAAAAATAACGATTATGAATTTCATGCATTATTTATCAAATATAGAAGGAGTGAGTATCTACCCGATAATTTCACTGCTTATGTTTTTTGTTTTTTTTCTGATCTTATTCCTGAGAGTAAGACGCATGAGTAAAACAGAAATTGAGGAATTGAAAAACATTCCATTCGATAATAAAAAAACTAATTAAATCATTCTTAAAAATGATTGTGATGAAAAATACGATATTAAAAAATAAAATATTTTTAGCCATAGTTGCCATGTTATTCGCTTCACCGGTTTGGGCAATTACCCCTGAAGCTCCGGATAAAAAATGGTTCATGGATGACACTACCTTTTGGGTCTTAATTGCTGTTGCAGCAATATTATTCTATGTAATTTATGCACTTGCAGAAGTTGTAATGTGGAGTGGGAAGAAAAAGATGGATGATAAAAATAAACCACCGGCAAAACTGATTTTATTATTGATTGGTGCTGGATCGTTATTTATTCCGAATGAAGTAATGGCACAGGCTGCAAATGCCGCGGTTGTTGAAACTGCGAAGACAAGCATCCTGACAAGTATATATCTTCCTTTGTATATTTTAATAGCAATTGAAATATGCACAATCGCCTATTTAACTGTGATGTTGATGCAACTTTCACGCAAAGAAAAGATACTTGCAGCACCGGGAGTAAAACACGAAACATGGCTTGCCCGCACATGGACAAAATGGAATTATAAAGTTCCTATCGAACGCGAAGAGGAAATGATTTTATCTGATCACGAATACGATGGAATTCAGGAATTGGATAATGGTATGCCACCCTGGTTACAATATATTTTTTATTTCACTATCATTTTTGCAATAGTTTATTTATGGAGATATGATATCGGAAATGGATTAACGCAGGAAGAAGAATATGTAAAAGAAGTGGAGCAGGCAAAAATTGAACTTGCAGCCTATTTGGAAAATGCATCGGCAAATTATGATGAGAACTCCGTCATTTTATCTAAAGATCCATCGGTTTTAGCCGGCGGAAAAAATACATATGTGCAATATTGTGTTACCTGTCACGGTAATTTTGGTGAGGGAAATGTGGGGCCAAATTTTGCAGATGATTATTGGATACACGGAGGGAAAATAAATGATTTATTCAGAACAGTATCAGAAGGTGTACCGGCAAAAGGTATGGCGAGCTGGAAAGAAATTTTAACTGCAAAACAAATGTTTGAAGTTTCCAATTATATTAAATCACTGTATGGAACAAATCCTCCGAATCCAAAAGCACCTCAGGGTAATTTATATACAGAAGGTGCTGCAGCTCCTGCCGATTCAGGTGCTGTTTTACTGGATAGTTTAAAGGTAACGGATACTTTGAAGGTAGCAGGGAAATAACGTGTAACAATATCAATGGATCCTTGATCATTGCTGTTTAATTAATGTGTCGGCATACACAAAAGAAATTTATTATGGAAGAGCATAAATCGTTTCGCGATACTATTACAACTGCTGATGAGGAAGGGCACAGGAAGTGGGTATACGCAAGCAAACCGGAAGGAAGATTTTATAAATGGCGCACACTTGTGAGTTTAATTTATCTGGTGGTTTTTTTTACACTGCCATTTATTAAACTACACGGTGAACCTCTTTTCCTTTTTAATATTCCCGACAGTAAGTTTATTTTATTCGGCGTAATATTCTGGCCGCAGGATTTTTTTCTTTTTGCATTGGGCATGGTTACTTTTCTGGTGTTCATTATTTTCTTCACAGTATTATATGGAAGGTTGTTTTGCGGTTGGGTTTGTCCTCAGACTGTATTTATGGAAATGATTTTCCGCAAACTGGAATATTGGATAGAAGGAACAGCAGACCAACAACGAAAATTAAATAAAGGACCGCTCACCCGTGAAAAAATTGTAAAAAAATCTTTTAAACATATAATATTTTTTGCCTTCTCCTTTTTGGTGGGAAATACATTTTTGGCGTATATAGTTGGAGTAGACAGGCTCTATGAAATAATGACTGAACCTGTTTCTCAGAATGGCGGGGGATTGATGATGATGGTAATATTCACCACTGCTTTTTATGGTGTGTTTGCATTTTTAAGAGAACAGGTGTGCACTTTTGCATGTCCTTATGGAAGATTGCAAGGTGTGTTGCTGGATAAATTTTCCATTATTGTTGCTTATGATTATAAACGCGGTGAACCACGCGCACATTACCATAAAGGGGATATCAATTCCACCAACGGCGATTGCATTGATTGCGGTTTATGCGTTCGTGTTTGTCCTACGGGAATTGATATTCGCAACGGAACTCAGTTGGAATGTATCAATTGCACGGCCTGTATTGATGCCTGTGATTCCATTATGGATAAAATTGAAAAACCGCGCGGACTCATCAGATATACTTCTGAAAATAATATCGTAACCGGTGAAAAAATAAAATTCACACCAAGAATGAAAGCCTATTCTCTGGTGCTTTTAATTTTGATCTCGGTACTCACAACTATGCTTGTAACCAGAAAGGATGTTACTGCTACTGTTACCCGTGCTTCCGGACAGTTATATCAAAAACGTGATTCATTGCAAATTACAAATCTGTATAATATTAAAGTAGCAAATAAAACGCATGATGCATTTCCTATCCACTTAAAATTAGAAAATATTGACGGGGAAATACAAATGATAGGTAAAGAACTCTCCATTGAAAAGGAAACACTTGCAGAGGGAACATTTTTTATTGTGCTCGACAGAAGTCAGATACATTCCATGGAAATGGACCTCAAAATAGGAGTGTATAATGATGACAAATTATTGCGAACAGTAACAACATCTTTTTTCGGACCTGTAACCAAAAAATAAACATTATGAACTGGGGAAAAAAAGTTTTATTTCTGTATTTAGGGTTTGTCGGATTAATGACCTTTATGGTGATTATGAGTTTTCGTCAAAAGACCGATCTGGTAACTACCGATTATTATGAAGAGGAATTAATATTCCAGCAACAAATTGATGCTTCTAACAATGCGAAACCATTTATGGATTCTATTTTTATTAATTTGGTGGGGGAGATAGTTGAAATTACATTGCCATCTGATTTTTATTCCGGATCAACAGGTGAGGTCTATTTTTATAAAGCATCTGATTCGGAATACGATCACAAGTATCCTTTGCAACTTGATGCAACCGGAAGTCAGCAGTTTGATAAAAATACCTTTGCCAAAGGATTTTATACACTAAAAATTAAATGGGAAAAGGAAAATAAAAGATATTATCTCGAAAAAAATATTGTGTTGTGATAACCCTATTTATAACGGCTTTTGTTACGGGATTGTTCGGGAGTTTGCACTGCGCCGGTATGTGTGGACCTCTTGCGTTGTCATTTAATATGCAGAATTCAGGTAATACTTTTTTTAATGCCTTCGTGTATAACATCTCCCGCATTTTTGCCTATTTTTTATTGGGTATAATTTTCGGAGCAATTGGTCTGAGTTTTTCTTTTGCAGGATTGCAGCAGATAAGTTCTGTTATTATGGGTGTTTTAATTATTGTTTTGGTTTTAATGCAATATGTTTCGCATAAAAATCATTTTCCTTTTTTAACAAAGTATACCAATTATATTAAACATAAAATAAGTATGGCATTTTCTGCCAAAGGTTTTTCCGGAATTGTTTCTTTGGGATTTCTGAACGGACTTTTACCATGTGGTTTGGTGTATCTCGCACTGGCCGGAGCTGTTGCCAGTGGAGAAATTATGACTGGCGGAGTTTATATGATGTTATTTGGTTTGGGCACGCTGCCGCTTATGTATTCCTTTGCGGCGTTTGGAAATTATCTTGGAATTCATAAACGTATTTTAATTCGCAAATATCTTCCAGTGTTTAGTATTTTAATTGCTTCTCTTTTAATTCTTCGTGGAATGAATTTAGGAATACCTTATTTAAGTCCGCACTTCGATATTGCCGGTGAGGTAATGGATTGTTGTAAAGTGAAATAGTTGTTTTTTCACGCTAAGTTCGAAGAGGTGCAGAGTACGTGGAAATTTTTCAATTTGCTGCGCACGTTGATTTAATATACTGAATAAAATGATTGGAAGAAGTGTTGAAAAATTAATTATCGTTCACTAACATCACCTATCCTCAAACTTTCGCACGCGCCCTCCACAGCTCCTTCGGTAACTCTGTGGCAACACGAAGATTATTAGTGTTGATTTAATTTATTTAAACATCCGCAATACAAGGTAAACCTCTGCGTCCTCTGCACCTCTGCCTGCCCGGCGAGTTAAACAGGCGGGCGTGAAATTATACACAATAGGGAACAATAAAATTATCGTTCAGTGGTGTTACCCCTCCACAGTTCCTTTGGTAACTCTGTGGCAACACAAAGATTATTAGTGCTGATTTAATTTATTTAAACATCCACAATACATTCTAAACCTCTGCGCCCTCGGCACCTCTGCGGGAAAACCTTTTTTTCTACAAAACATATTTGTTACCTTCGTTGCATGACAATTTCTGAGATCACCAACTTTTTGGAAAACCATGCTCCTTTAACACTGCAAGAGCAATACGACAACTCGGGATTGATAATTGGAAATAAAAACGATACCGTTTCCGGAATTTTAGTTTGTTTGGATTCGTTGGAGGCGATTGTAGAGGAGGCAATCCAATTAAATTGTAATCTTATCATTGCCCATCATCCAATTATTTTTAGCGGACTCAAAAAATTAAATGGCAATAATTATATTGAAAGAACAATAATTAAAGCAATTAAAAATAATATTGCCATTTATGCCATTCATACCAACCTCGATAATATTCGCGAAGGTGTAAATAGTTTGATAGCCGAAAAACTTGGTCTCCAAAATTGCAGGGTTTTGTCGCCAAAGCGCGGATTTTTAAAAAAACTTGTAACCTTTGCTCCGCATGCGAACGGCGAAGAGGTGCGGACAGCAATTTTTAATGCAGGAGCCGGGGAAATAGGAAACTACGAAAACTGCAGTTTTAACCTGGAGGGATCAGGAACCTTCAGGGGGAACGAACTATCTAAACCCTATGTGGGAAGCAAAGGAGAGCTCCATATAGAGCCCGAAACGCGTATAGAGGTGATTTTTCCCTCATTCCTGGAACAAAATGTGCTTTCGGCACTGAAAAAAAGTCACCCTTATGAGGAAGTTGCCTATGATATTTACAGTCTCGACAATTTTCATCAAAATATTGGTGCAGGGCTGGTAGGCACATTAAAAGAGTCGGTAGAGGAGGCGGAATTCCTCCAATTTGTTAAAAATACCATGCGATGTGGTGTTGTGAGACATACTGCTTTATTGAAAAAACCTATAACAAAAGTGGCCGTTTGCGGCGGTTCCGGCAGTTTTTTACTGGCTGATGCAATAGGTGCAGAGGCGGATATTTTTATTAGTGCTGATTTCAAATACCACCAGTTTTTTGATGCCGATGGAAGGATATTGATAGCAGATATTGGCCATTATGAAAGTGAACAATACACAATAGATATGCTCTGTGCTTTATTGACGAAAAAATTCCCTACCTTTGCGGTTCATTTTTCAAAAATTAATACTAATCCTGTTAACTACCTATAAACTATGGCAGCAGTAAAGGACTTGACCGTTAAGGAAAACCTACAATCACTCTGGAAACTCCAGAAAATTCATTCTAAGATCGACGATATCACCATCCTGAAGGGTGAACTCCCAATGGAGGTAAGCGATTTGGAGGATGAAATTGCAGGGCTTGAAACCCGTATGCACAAGCTTGAGGCAGAGATGAAAGACATTGAACTCGATATTTCCAACCGGAAAAACACGATCACCAATGCTAAGTCGCAGAACAAGAAATACGAAACACAACAAAATGCAGTTAAGAACAGCCGCGAATTCGATGCGCTCACAAAAGAGATCGAATTAAATAAGCTGGATATTGAACTTGGAGAAAAAAAGATCAGAGAAGCAACTGTAGGAAAAGAGGCAAAGGCATTAGCAATTGAAGATGCAAAAGCTGCATTTGAGGTAAAAAAGAAAGATCTTACGAAAAAGAAAGAGGAATTAGAACGCATTATTGAGGAAACAGAGAAGGAAGAAACGGAGTTAGCGAAAAAAGCTACCAAAGCAGAAAAAGATCTGGAAACAAGATTATTAGGTGCTTACTACAGAATCAGAAGTTCTTATCGCAATGGTCTTGCGGTGGTTTCTGTAGCAAGGAATTCTTGTGGTGGATGTTATGCGGTTGTTCCGCCTCAGCGTCAGGCAGAGATCAAACAAGCTAAAAAGATCATCATCTGCGAACACTGTGGTCGTATTTTGGTTGATGAAACTATTTTGGAAGCAAAAGATTAATTTAAAACTGATTTAATAATTTTAAGCCATGAAGAAAAAAGTAATAATTTTCTTCTTGGCTTTTTTTATTGTGCAAATTGTTGTTGCACAGAAATACGATTTTAATAATCGTTGCATTGAAGCATATACCTACATTCAGGAATTGCGTTTTGCAAAGGGACGTCAATTATTGGAGCAGGAGAAAAAAGAAAATCCCACCAATCTTATTCCATATTATGTAGAAAATTATATCGACTGGCTCACAACTTACATAAATGAAAATGAAGCTGAATTCGATAAGTTGGAACCCAATAAAACGATTCGGCTTGATAAATTAAAAACGGGCGATAAAAATTCTCCTTATTATTTGTATTGTCAGGCAGAGGTTATAATTCAATGGGCCTTTGCCAAATTGAAATTTGAGGAATATTTAGGTGCATTTACCGAAGTGCGCAAAGCATATTTATTGCTCGAGGAAAATCAAAAAAAATTTCCTGATTTTGTTGCCAATAAAAAGAGTTTGGGAATGTTGCACGCAATTGTTGGAGCTATTCCCGATCAATATAAATGGGGCGTAAATATGCTCGGCATGGATGGCACCATTGATCAAGGTTTAAAGGAATTGAAATCCGTAATTGATTATTCGAAAACCAACGAATTTATATTTGAGCGGGAGGTTTATTTATATTATGCATTTTTGGTTTTATACCTCGGCAGAGATGATGTTGCTGCCTGGAATATTGTAAAAGATATGGATACAAAAACAAATTTGCTCAACGTATTTTTTGTTTCCAGTATTGCAATGCGAACAGGGAGAAATGATGTAGCGATCGGTATTTTAAAAGGCAGGCCATCGGGAACTGAATATTTAAGTTATCACTATCTTGATTTTATGCTTGGTCTTGCTAAAACAAGAAAACTGGAATCGGATGCTTCAAGTTATTTTGAAAAATTCATTCAGCATTACAAGGGAAAAAATTATATCAAAGAAGCTTATCAAAAAATGGCCTGGAATTCTTTATTGCAGGGAAATAAAGATAAGTATTGGGAATATATGTACTATGTAAAAACCCGTGGTGACGATCTGATCGACGACGATAAGCAGGCTTTGTATGAAGCAGAAAGTAAACATATTCCGAATGTAATTTTATTAAAGTCGCGCGTTTTATTCGATGGCGGATATTATAAAGAAGCGCTGCAGCAATTAGAAGGTAAAAGTGTGGATGATTTTAAGGAAGCACGCGACAAAGCAGAATTTACTTATCGCGCCGGGCGAATCTGGCACGCTGCAGGACAACCCGATAAAGCAAAAGGATTTTATCTCGCAACCATTAAAACGGGAGAGGACTTACCGTATTTTTATGCAGCAAATTCCGCACTTCAACTCGGCACTATTTACGAAAAAGAAAAAGATTTATCCAAAGCAAAATACTATTATCAACTTTGTATAGATATGCCAAATAAAGAATATACAACAAGCTTAAATGGTTTGGCAAAAGCAGGGTTGAATAGAGTGGGAGGGTAGATAGATTTATTTTTTAATAAATTTTGTAGTAAACGTTTCTCTTTCACCAATTACTTCCATTAGATAATATCCGGAATTTAATGCATTTACGGATATTTCGATTATTTCCTTATTATCATAACTATTTGTAGAATATACTAATTTACCCTCAATAGAATAAATGTGAATTTTATAGTTATCCGGATTTTGTAATTTCAAAATAATTTTATCTTGCGCTGGATTTGGATAAACAGAAATTGCATTGGCATAATTATTTTCTACGGAAAGATCAAGGATACTAAAATCATATGGCTCACCCCATTCCAATAACCCTACATGAAAATATACCATATCTAATTTGTAATAGTTTTCTGCATCAGTTGAATCCATATAATGCATTAACCCAAGTCCATCGCCATATAATTGTTCAGGCTGTGAAATGTTATCCGGATTGTCCAAACAACCGGTTTCATCATCATAGGTAAACCAGTCATAAACATATTTATGGGCAATTCCTTTATAAATAGTATCTTCTTTTATCCAATCAGAATAACCGAAATTTATTGCTTCAAATACGCACAATTCCAACGTGTCGAGAAAACCATAATCAGCATATTCATAAGTAACCGTTACCGTATCCCACGTAATATTAGAAGAAGGTGTTCCATCTGTAAAAAGTGTATCAAAAAGCACTCTTTCCATTGTATAACTTACTTCTGATGCAGATTCAAATTTATCCATAACAAAATATTTCCAGGCACTTATTCTTTTATCGGCTCCCGAAGCAAGATCAGGAGCTACTTCCTCTCTATAATGATATTCATATCCTGTTTCGAATCCAAATGCTTTTTTAGCATCAACATCTGCTTTATGTTCATAAGGATTAGTTAATCCACGCAATAAATATTTATTAGAGTCTCCAGGAGATGGGAAAATTCTAAAATCGAAAAATTCTATTAAACCATGATCTTTGGAAAGATCAATTTTGGTTTGATTTGGAAATGAATCCGGAACACTCATTCCTGCTAAGGTGAAAACATTTAATTGCACACGATAAATAGAATCAGGAGTGTCCGGCAAAGGTGAAAAGGGTATATAATTAATTACAGTTGCCTTTACATAAGAGCCATCCGGCCAAGTGTACATATGCCATACATCACCATCTGCTATTTTATTTCTGATAAAAATACTATCACCATTATTATTAAAGAAGACATGCGTGCCGTAGATGTCATCTTTTTTTATCATTTTATATCCTAATATTGTAGTATCACCGTTTAATGCATAACAGGAACCTGCATTTAGCGTATCTAAAAAACGATTAAAATAAAATATCGAATCAAATCCATCAATAACAACAGAATCTATCTTTGCAAAAACATAAGAACTATCCACATCAGCAGTATCTCTTTGCGTAAAAGTCATATACCTATCCTTATTAAACAAAGCATAATTTTGCCCCTGCACTTCAGTACTAAAAATGGTGAGAAGAAGCAGTATGGGTAAAAATGATCGTATCTTTTTCTTTGGCAACATGTTCGAAAGTTAATATCCTTAAACTGTTATAATCTATTACTTTTACCGTAAAAATAACAAATCTTTAAAACTTGGAGCCTGCCAATATGCAGCATAACAAAAAAGGAACTTTGAAACTGGAAGAAAATTTTTCACTTAAGGCTTACAATTCTTTTGGAATTGATACTAAGGCTGCATATTTCGGCGAGGTGCAAACCGAATTGGATCTGCAGCACAGTATTGCTGCCGGTTTATTTAAAAACAGGTTTCTCATACTTGGAGGAGGAACTAATATGCTGTTCACACAACATTTTCCTGGTGTGGTATTGCATAATAACTTAAAGGGTATTACGGTTGTTTCAGAAAACGATAGATTTGTTTTGATTCGCGCTGCAGGTGGTGAATTGTGGCATGACCTCGTTGAATATTGTGTGAACAACAATTTGGGGGGTATCGAAAATCTATCCCTAATTCCCGGAACCGTGGGTGCTTCTCCCATCCAAAATATCGGCGCTTACGGAGTTGAACTAAAGGATGTATTTTATTCCCTCGAGGCAACAGATATTTTGACGGGAGAAATTAAATTGTTTAATTTCAACGATTGTAAATTCGCATACAGGAACAGTGTATTTAAAAATACGTTGAAGGGAAAGTTTTTTATTAATGCAGTAACATTCCAATTAAATAAAGATCCAATAATCAATATTACCTATGGAGCTATTAAGGATGTTTTGCAAATAAATGGAATCTCCTCGCCCGGAATTAAAGAAGTATCGGATGCTGTCATCAGCATCCGAAAAAGCAAATTACCTGATCCTGCCCTTTTGGGAAATGCCGGAAGTTTTTTTAAAAATCCTGAAATAGAAATAAATAAATACGAACTGCTTAAACTTGAATTTCCAGGTATACCTTTCTTTTTAGTGGCTCCCGAGCTGGTAAAAGTTCCTGCAGGCTGGCTTATCGAACAATGCGGTTGGAAAGGTAAACGTGTTGGAAATACGGGGGCACATAAAGACCAGGCATTGGTTTTGGTTAATTATGGCAACGCAACAGGAGAAGAAATTTATGCTCTTGCGCTGGAAATAAAACGTTCGGTGAAAAATAAATTTAATATTGATATCGATCCCGAAGTAAATATTATTTAGTAAAAAAAATATTATTTTTTCTTCCGCATCATTTCCATCATATCCCATAATTGTGTGGGAACTTTTTCTAACATATTAAATTCACCTGCACCTTTTAACCATTCACCGCCATCAATAGTAATTACTTCGCCATTTACAAATCCTGCATAATCAGAAATTAAATAGGCCGCAATATTTGCGAGTTCCTGATGATCACCCAATCTGCCAACCGGTATTTTTTTTGTGAGATCAAATTCTTCTTTCAAATCCGGAGGTAATAATCTGCTCCATGCACCTTCCGTTGGAAAAGGCCCGGGTGCAATTGCATTTAATCGTATTCCGTATTTTCCCCATTCCACGGCAAGACTTCTCGTAAGTGCCAATACACCTGCTTTTGCGCATGCACTCGGCACCACATATCCCGAACCTGTCCATGCATAAGTAGTAACTATGCTCATTACATTTCCTTTTATTTTATTTTCTATCCAGTATTTTCCTAATACAAGTGTGCAATTATAACTTCCTTTTAAAACAATATCTACAACAGTATCGAAAGCTCTGTTCGATAAACGTTCTGTAGGCGAAATAAAATTGCCCGCTGCATTATTAACCAATACATCAACCTGCCCGAATTTTTCTATCGATAATTTTAATACATTTTCCACCTCCTCATAAATGCGCACATCGCAGGCAACTGCAAAACAATTTCCTTTAGTGGATGCACTTAATTCGGTGGCTGTTTTTTCCAACACCTCTATTTTTCTGCTGGTAATTACTACATTGGCTCCTAACTGTAAAAAGTAGGTCGACATACTTTTACCTAATCCCGTTCCGCCTCCGGTAACTATTACCGTTTTACCCTGTAAAGCCCCATCACGTAACATTGGTTGATTATACATTGTTTTTATTTTTTGTAAATATAAACAGAAATTTATCTTTGTTTTGGGCGTGCCCCGAAGGGTCGGGCTTTACGCTACAAGTCCTCGCTCTCCCGATAAAAATCGGGATCGCTGTGGGCTTTCCGCTACAATCCCTCACGCGTTTACGCCAAAAAATTTTACTACAAAATAAATATTTATTTTCCCCTTTTTTTCTCACCTTTAGGTTCTCAATAAATATCAATGCATACCATTAAAGTACGCGGATTTCACTGCGATATGTTCGGACACGTAAATAATGCGCGTTACCTCGAATTTTTAGAGGAAGCTCGTTGGGAATGGTTAAACAAATTGGGCCCTTTCGATTTTTTTGAAAGAAAAAAGTTGAGTTTTGTGGTTGTCAACATCAATATCAATTATAAAAGACCATCCATTTTAAACGATGAATTAAGGGTGGATGTGGTAATAAAAAATATTGGAAATAAAAGTGCAACAATACATCAAAACATCACTAGAATTTCAGATAATAAATTAGTTGCCGATGCCGATGTTACATTTGCCCTGGTAGATAATGTTACAGGTAAAGCTGTTGAGTTGGATGAAGAAATTAAAGAAAAATTGATAATGGAGAACAACGGCCTCACAGGTTTTCAAAACCTGTGAGGTCTGTGTAAAACGGAGGAAAAGCCTGAAAGAATATATTCCGATAGTGGAGAAATAACCACTAATCATTATTTAATCTATAAACCGCAAACAGGAATACCTTATTTAATTTAAATGTTAACTCGTTTTTTTTACCTTATTATTTTTCATATATAACCATAGTACTGTTGAGGCCCAAATAAAGTGTGAGTCTTTTAAACAAACTAAAACCGGTGAGGAGATCGCAAAATCATTTACCTATTTGGTTGGAGGTAAGTCTGATTTGTGGGGCAACTCTTATTTGGACATTTTTGTAACAGGTCCAAATGAAATATTTCTGGCAAGTCTTCAGCCGGAAAGTTTGTACCTGGAAAAATACGACGCGCAATCAAATCTAATAACTTCAAAAAGTTTATCCATCATCATGAATAAATCAAGATCGTATTATGGTGTGGTGCAACTGGGTGATCATTTGTATATTCTTTATACTGAAAAAGTGAGTAGTGGTGCAGTTGTAAAAAATACCAAATTATATGCTCAGGAAATTGACAATAAATCTTTGGAATTAAAACCGGATAAAATTGATCTTTTGGGCAGCGATGAAGATATTGAGATTGAAAAAAATGTGCCGGACTCAGCTTTTGCAGTTAAATCAAAACTATATATTGGATTTTCAGAAAATAAAAAATATTTATCTATCTTGCTTTCACCCCAAACCAAGGATGACTTTGCAGAGTCAAGTTTTATTTACAAGGTTTTGAATCCTGACCTGACCACTTTATATGAAGGAAACATATTAACTTCTTACAAATCAATTAGCATCAGAGCACTGAAAACAGGCTTTAGCAATAATGGAGAATTCACGATGGGTATCGGGGTTGAAAAAAAGTATAAAAAGGTGGTGGAGATTATGTAACACAAACCATCTATTACACCGGTATTAATAACAAGATCAAATCTGAAGAATTAGAAGATGCCACCGATTATTCAGAGACCTTAAAATTTTTGTTTTTGGATAATAAATTATGTGTGGACCTGGTATGGCAAAATTTTGAAGATAAATTATACGTAGATTATAATAAGATATATATTTTCGATTTAAAAACAGGTGAAAAAATTAAGCATTTTTATAACATGTTATTTGATTACCTACCGGCTGATGAGGCTTCAACTTATGGCAGAGAGTCAAAATATGGATACAATGGTGTTTCAAAGGAATTTATATTGTATGCAATTCAAAGCGATAAGGAGGGCAATATCTATTTGTCTTATGTAGATTATTTGCCCATAATAACGGAAGGTATTAATGTAACCAATGTTAGGAATGTTACTTTAGGTGCCGTTGCATACCTAAAACTGGATGAAAATTATGAAAACATGTGGGCCCACCTTTTTTATTTTACGGATTGGTCTGCTAATAAACTGATATTTGAAAATGGTAATATTCATGCCTTTGGCAACAGTTATGAGAAAATAAGTGCTGCTGAGGGCTCTGATTTGAAAGCTATTTATAAATCGCAAATTGATGCGGCAAACATGGGTGAGGTGTATCGTTATGATATTGCTCTCACAAAAAACGGAACTTTTGAAATTAAAGAATTGATAGGTGATTGTAAAATATCTTTTAAAGAATATGATTGGATGGAAGGAGACTATTTTCCAGAACTTAATTCTTTCATTTATTGCGGTGGTCCCGAAGGAAAAAATCAACCGAGTTGCATTTTCATATTTGGGTTTTAAATTCTCAATTCTCAACTGTTGCTCAACATATTTATATAAAGTTCGCTGTAATCCTTCCATGTCCATTTCAGGCCATCCCATGGGGCTTCATACGCATAGGTAAAATATAAATTTAAATAAACAAAAAATGCCATTATTAATAAGGTGCCATACTTCAGAACCAGGTTTTTTTTGCGAATTATATTGTCAAATATAAATGCGAGAGGAAATATCATAAAACCATAAAAATCTACATAGCACCTATGCCCAAAGCAGCCGCCAAACCACCAGGTCCACCAGCTTGCAAATAAAAAGGTAGCGATTACAAGAATAATCAAAATGGGCCTAGCATTTTGTACATTTTTTCTCCACATAAGCAGCAGCCCGAAAACAAAAAACAAAGCTAAAGGTGTATAAATGAACCAACCGTTCCACACACCAAAAAGCACCTTCCCTATTTTTGGGTCTTTCCAATATATAAAACCTTCACCGGTGTAAGAATACATTAACCACTTTCCGGATATATAAAACCAGTAAATACTTTGTGGTAACAGCACAATAAAAATTGCAGCGATTATCACCAATAAATTTTTTGCATTAAAAATGTATTTCTTCATGCGATCCCGCAACGAAGTCCATGAAGTAATGTTGTACATTAATGGATATAATATGATCAGAATATTTGTCGGCCTGCTCAATGTTATAAATACAAATAATAATGTATATAAAAAAAGATGTTTCCATTTATTTGAATTTAAAAATACCGGTGTATAATAAATAAATAAGGAAATAAGAAAAAAGGTGAAAACATGCGCAGATCCCGGTGCACCGATAGTATAATAATACAAGTTTGTTCCCGCAAAGAGCATTAAAACCACTGCGGTACTTGTTAGGTAAGAATAAGTTCTTCTTAATATTCTGAACAACAAAAGCAAACCGAACAGCAAATAAAATGCTGCAGCCATCATAATCCCTATACGATAAGGAATTGAAAATCCATCCTGTGGATAGTTAAACTTTGGTGCTAAAATATGTGCAGTCAGAAAGAATGGAAGCTGAAGTAGCGCAACTCCATACGTGTATTTTGTAAATATTTTTTCCGTTCCCGGATAGGCTTCATATTGTTGTTTTGTTTGAACGGGAACATTTTCGAATCCATCATAAATAAATATTGCAGGTAAATACATGTAATAACCTTCTGAATCAGAAAAAATTACACCATAATATCGCTTTTCAAGGTAGTTAAAAGAAAAATAAATTGTCAGGAATGACAATATTAAAAATGGCAGATAGTTTTTAATCAATTTTTTCAAAATCACCGGAATGATCTGAAGATTAATAATTAATATTCCTTATGTAATTAAAATTCAGAATTTCAATCTGTTTAAAGCTTTTTCCAAACTTGCCATACAGGCACTCACATCTTCCATTTTTGTAGTGCCAACACTCAATCGGAACCAAGGACTTTCTTTTTCACTTCCGAATGCGTAAAATGGCACCATAGCCACCCCGGCTTCATCTATTAAATAAGCTGCAACTTCCGCCATTGTATTTATAGTTCGCCCCTCCTGAGTTTCTGCACCTCTGAGGTCAATGCGCACTGTTAAATAAATGGCAGCTTGTGGTGATATACATTCCACAGGGTAGTTTTTATCCTGCAATTTTTTAAATCCATTGTAAAAACCGTCAAGGCGTTGCTGGATTTTGTTTTTATAATCTAACAAAAATTGATGCACAATTTCATCCTTCATTAAAAAATTTGCTGTCGCAACCTGCTCAGGTTTGGGGCTCCATGCTCCAATATGCGATAAAATACTTTTCATTTTATCAATAATAGGTTTAGGGCCGAAACCCCAACCTACACGAATTCCGGTTGCGGAAAATGCTTTACTTATACCATCAATATAAATTACATATTGTCGTAATTCCGGCCGTAATGAAACCGGATCATAATGTTTTGTTTCTCCATAGGTGAGGGTCCAATATAATTGGTCGTATAAAATATAAAGAGGTTTTTCATCAGATCCTCTGCGATTATTTTCTGCAATTACCAGATCGCAGATATCCTCAAGATCATTTTTTTCAAAAGTTGTCCCGGTTGGATTTAAAGGGGAACACAATGCAATTAAAGTTGCATCTTGAACATGTGGAGCAATTTCTGCAGCAGTCGGCATAAAATTATTTTCTGCTGTGGTTATAACTTCTATTTTTTCACAGGAACTTAAGTGTGTATAGTGATTATTATTCCAACTGGGTATTGGATATAATACCTTATCTCCCGGATCCAATAAAGTTAAATACGTTGCATATATCAAAGGTCTTCCTCCGCCTGCAATTAGAAATTCATCGAGACCATAATCTAAACCTTGATTTTTTTTAATAAAATGTTGTGCTGCTATTCTTAATTTTTCAATGCCATTTGCCGCGGGATAATTCGTTTCATTGTTTCTATAGGCATTTATGATCTCCTCCTCCATTTCTTTTGGTATGGGAAAAATTTTGGGGTCAAAATCGCCAATTGTCATATTGAATATCTTCTCGCCGGTTTTCATACGGTTCTGAATTTCTGCTGCCAATTTTATAATCTCGCTCCCTATAAGGTTTTCAGCCATTTGTGAAACCTTCAACTTTTTTTGTGTAGCCATTGTCTCCCCCATAAATGCAAATTAAACTTTTTTTTTCCAAAATGTGCTCACAGCAGGTAAAAAATTTAGTGGACAAATTAAGCTCTACTCCACAAATGGTCCCCTTACCGCACCTCCCACCTTCCCGGCAGCCTCTTGTTTGATTGATTCGAATTTAAAAATACCTTCCCGTACCTTCCCGCCTTTCCGCCTTCCCGGCAACTTCTTGTTTAATTAATTCGAATTAAAAAAATCTTCCCGTACCTTCCCGCCTT
>CAZXBG010000063.1:0-11847 GCA_964638865.1 uncultured Chitinophagales bacterium
GCCACGGGTTCTAACCCGTGGATAATTGATGTTTATGATTCGCAGTGGTTGATGTTTTGCAAAAACCGCTGGAGGTCGAAGCATGGCAAAATTTGCGATAGTAATTAGCAGTGAGAAACCAGTCTTCAAATATTTTAATTCAATTTCAACATATCCTCATCCCGCATTACTCTTTTTAATAATTTTCCGGAGGGGCTTTTTGGTATCGATTCTACAAAACGGATATATTGCGGAACTTTAAAATTGGCGAGATTTTTTTTGCAATGCTGCGTAATTAATTCTTCCTGAATTTGAACATTTGGCTTTAAAACGATCCTGGCGTTTACTATTTCCTCCTGCAACTCATCTATAATGCCATACACCGCTACTTCCTGAATAAAGGGTAACGACAGTATCACATTTTCCACTTCGCTTGGGTAAACATTTTCTCCTTTTACAATTATCATATCCTTAATTCTGTCGACAATAAATAATTGATTTTCCTCATTTATAAAACCTACATCGCCAGAATAGAACCAATCTTCTTGCAGTACTTTTTGAGTTGTATCCGGCTGATTAAAATATCCCAACATTACATTGGGACCTTTAATTGCAATTTCACCAGGCGTATTTTCCTCAACAAGGCTTCTGTTTTCATCCACGATCTTTATTTCAACGCCTTCAACAGGAATTCCAACAGAACCCTGCATATAATTATTTCGTGGAACATAAGTTGCAAATGGCGACGTTTCTGTTAATCCGTATCCTTGAAAAATTGGTCTTCCGAATCGCTGCAACCAATGTTTTTCTGTTTCCAAAGCAAGTTTAGATGCTGCGGAAAAGAAATACAGTGTTTTATCAAACAAGTTATCATCAGCCAATTTCTTTAACAATAAATTATAAACAAAAGGGACGGCAAAAAATAAAGTGATATTTTCCTTTTGCAATATCTGATACAACTGATCCAAATTAAATCTGCGAATAATATATATTGAAGTGCCGCTATATATCATACAATTTAATATCGCATTTAATCCAAAACAATGCGACAAGGGTAAAAATAAAATAGTGCTGTCGCTCATTGTTGATTGGTAACATTGTTGAGCAGCTTTCATATTGGATTCGATGTTGCCATGCGACAATAATATTCCTTTCGGCTCTCCGGTAGTTCCGGATGTATATAAAATTCCGAAACGATCATCGAAATTCAATTCAGTGATCTCCAATGTTTGCGAAAATTGACCGCAGATATTTAAAGCTCCTGTTGTACACAATTCCATTTCGTCCAACACTAATATTTCATTTTCAAATGCAACAGTCTCCTGATTCTGTAATGCCTTATGTCGAATAAATAGCCTGGGATCACAATCCTTTAAGATAACATTGATCTCTCTGGCTGTTAAAGTAACACCAATAGGTACCACAATTGCACCTAATCTGATAACGGCACTGTAAATAATTACAAAATCAACGGAGTTATAAAGCTGCAAAACTACACGTTCCCCCTTATTTATATTTTTCTGTTTAAGAAAGTTTGCAAAATGATTGGTAAGTTCTTCTATTTCGGAAAAAGTAAAATCTTTTTCCATGTCATTTATAAATATATTATTAGGGTGCGATATAGCTTTATCCCTTAAATAATTACTTACATTCATAACAATTAGGTCTTTTTAATAAATTGTTCAAGATCTGTTAAGGTATCAGAACAGGCTTCTTCAAGCAATCCGGTTTGATTGATGTCTAATTCAATTCTTTTCAAATAGTTGTCGAGAGGATGGGTATTATCATTAAATATAAACGGCAATTTTCCATTTTCCGGTTTATCGCAGATCTGCATCATTGCTTTATACACTTTATATGTTTCCGGTGATAAATGTTCTTTAACCATAAAATCCTTATCCATTTTCCGAACACGAAGATCTACTGCCTGCACTGCGAAGATCAGGGAAATAGAAATATATTTTCTGAAAAGATCAATTGATTTTGCAGTTAACAGTGCGGAGTTAAATCCCTGACTATTGATATTCTGATTAAATTGTTCGGCATGTGTCGGGAATTTGTCGGCAATACTGTTCCCATAAAACAACAACATCGGCATGATAGAATTTGCGGTAATCTGCAATCCTTTTAATCCCATATTAATATTATTAGTGCTGTTTCCTGTTAAGGAGGACGGTAGTCCGGAATTAAATTCAGGCATTACTAACATGGCAATTTGTGCATCCAGATGTTTGGAAACCAGTCCTATATATTGCCGTGTTTGATCCATTGCGATTGCGATATATTCGCCTAAAAAATTTCCGCCATGAATCATTTGATAATTCTCCATATCAATTAATGGATTATCGGTAACCGAATTCGCTTCTATTTCAATTTGTTTATTTATCGTTTTAATTCCATCTGCAACAGGCCCCAAAAATTGGGGTATACATCTAATGGAATATCTGTCCTGATATAATCTGGATTCTCCGGCAATAAATTCACCATTTTTCCGCACAAGTGAAGAACCCTCTAATAAATGTCTAAATATTTTGGCAATAAATAATTGCCCCTCATGCGGTTTTTGCTGGTGTATAAAATCATTAAAGGGTTGAGTGGATGCAATTAATGCCTGCAACATCATTGCATGCACCTGCAAGGATAATGCAAAAAGTGTTTTTAATTCTTTTAAATTACATGCCGCGATAGCAGTTAACATTGCAGTACTATTTACCAGCGCCAAACCTTCCTTAGGCTGTAGATAAATACAGTCTAAATTAAATTCATTGCAAATAGTTACACCCGATTTTTCAACGCCTTCGTGTAATACCTTAAAACATTCCGCATTTCCTGTAATTGCTCCGGCGACATAAGAAAGTGGAACAAGATCACCACTCGCGCCTATAGAACCTAATTCATGCACCCGTGGAACTATATTATTATTTAAGAAAAAAACATACCGTTCAATAATTTTATAACGTATTCCGGATGTACCCTTTACCAATGCATTGCATAAAATTACCATAGCAGCGCGCACATATTTATCCTGTAAAAATTCGCCGGTTCCTGTTTTTAAAAAATATAAAAGATTGTTCTGTAGTTTTTGCGTTTCTTCATGACTTAAAATATGTGTTGCCATTCCGCCAAAACCGGTATTAACTCCATAAATAGGTTTTCTTTTGGAAGAAGCTTGTTGAATGAACTGATGACTCTTTTCTATTTTATCATGTATTTTTTCATCGTCGGTTAGTTTTAATACCCCTTTATTATTTGCGATGAAAACTATTTCATCAACTGATATTTTATTACCGTTGATTTCAATGCAGTCAACATAATATGACTCCTTTTTGTTTCGGGAAAGCTTTTCCATGTAGAAATATTATTGTGTGGGTGTGTGTGGGTGCGGTGCAATCTTAAGAATATTTATATTGAAATTATAGTAATTTGTTAAAATCTTTCGCAGATTCACTATAAATAGTGAATGAATGCCTATCTATTTAGAACTATTCAAAATAAAACCCATTTTATAATAAAAACTGTAGATTTAGTTAACAATCTTTTAATGTCCAATTCTAATAGCCATACTACCCGGAAAAAGTTTATTTTCTGACATATCCTGCAAAGCGGAAGGCAATTTGGAAAAATTAGAATGACCTGACAATACAGGATTTACCTTTTTATTGATAACAAGTTCATTTAAAAGTACACACTCCTCGCGATTTGCATAATGGGAACCCTGAATTCTTTTGTTGTGCAACCAGAGGTATCTTAAGTCGAAAGAGGCCAGATATCCTGAAGTTCCCGCGCAGGTAACCACCATTCCCTCTTTGTCGCACACGTATAACGAGGTTGCAAAAGTATCTTCTCCGGAATGTTCCAAAACAATATTCGGATAACGGCCGCTGGTAAGTTTTAGCAGGTCTTTTACAAATGGTTTTACCGTTCCCCTCCAAATTTCCTGATTTTCAGGCTTCAGATCATCCGATAATAATGGCCCCCAATGTTCATAATCTGACCTTTTTAGTGTTGAAACGCCCATATTTTGACAAAATTGACGTTTTGCCTCCGAATTTACGACCCCAACTGGAATTGCTCCGGCGTTTTTTACCAGTTGGATCGCCATTGTACCTAAACCCCCTGCTGCACCCCAAATCAACACGATATCATTGGTTTTCAACGAATGTGGAAAATAATGAAACAACATTCTATAAGCAGTAACCCCACTTACCATATATACTGCAGCCTCATCCCAGCTCAAATGATTTGGTTTTGGCAAACACTGAAAATCCTTCACCACGCAAAACTGCGCAAAAGCACCATAATTTGTTTCGTATCCCCAGGCGCGAAACGATTTTGAAACCGTTGGATCTCCACCTTGGAGATTATGTGCCTCTTTTTTATCATACCATCCTCCCTGCACTACAACTTCGTCTCCAATCTGAACGGAATTAACGGCATTCCCAATTTTATAAATAATCCCACAACAATCAGAGCCTAAAATTTGAAAATCATCTACAGAATCACCGCGTTTTTGCATTAATTCTATCAAATCAAGTGGATAAGCCTTTGCCGCCCAAACAGAATTATAATTTAATCCCGCCGACATCACAGCAATTAATACTTCGTCTTCTTTTATTTCAGGGATTTTAATTTCTTCTATTTGAAAAGCATTTATGGGTTCGCCATATCTATTTTGACGAAGAACCTGGGCATACATATATTCGGGAACAATTCCAATTGGTGGTAATGTTCCTGGTTTTAAAATTCTCATAGGAGGAAAAATTAAATAATTATTTCTAATTAAAATTATTTGAATAAAACACGTAACTCTTTTCTTAATATTTTTCCCGTAGCATTTCGGGGAAGTTCTTTTACTATTTCAAGACGGGCAGGTAATTTATAATCAGGAATTTTATCTTTTGCCCATGCTCTCAATTCCTGCAATTGCATGCCGGAATGCTGCAACACTGCAACAACACAAATATTTTCGCCGTTCATTTCATGAAGAACACCAATAACTGCACAATCTTTTATTTGAGGATGTTGATTTAATACCAATTCAATTTCTGCCGGATAAATATTTATTCCCTTTGTTATAATGAGATCATTTTTTCTGTCCACCAAAAATAAATATCCATTCTCATCAAGATATCCCATATCCCCGGTCAGCAACCAACCATCCTCCTGAAATGTTTTTTCATTTACCCCTGTTGGTTTCCAGTACCCATGTGCAACAACTTTACCTTTTAAACAAACCTCGCCAATTTCACGGGAAGAACTGTTTTCACCATTTTCATTTATAATTTTTATTTCCACTCCCGGGTATGGTTTTCCTGCTGAATGCAATAATTTTTTTCGTTCAGGATCATTATTCAACAATATCTTTTCATGGTCATCGAAACGCAAAACTGTTGCTATTCCACTGGTTTCAGTTAGTCCATATCCTTGTGTGAAATAACAATTGAAAGTATTATAACACAATAACAATTGTTCTACATTTATAGGAGAACCGCCGTATTGAATATTTTGTAAAGAACGGAGGTCGTATTCTTCAATTTCCTCCAAACTACAAATAACCTGCATCATAACCGGAGCAAGAAATGCATTAGTGATCTTATATTTTTCTATTAATGCACATGTTTCTATTGGATCAAAATATTGTAACAATACATTGGTGCAACCCGTATAAATTCCAAAAATAAAATATCCTATCCCCACTATTGCATACCATGGACCTGCAATCAAATTTACCGAGGCCGGGCCAAACAAAGGCGTTTCATTCCGCAGCGATAAATACATTTCAAAAATATTATTATAGCTGATCTTTACTCCTTTTGGTCGTCCTGTTGTTCCGGAGGTATAAATTAATAATGCAAGGTCTTCTTCTTCAACAAAAGGAAGTGAAAATTCAATATTACTTTTTTCTTTAAAAATAATATTGCTAATTGTGTCTATGCTTTTTGTTTCGATATTAATATCCGATACAGCTTCACTAATTAATTTGATAAAATTCTCCCCAAATAAAAATAATTTGCATTCTGCATCCTTTAGAATAAAATTAATATCTTCGGAAGTAGATCTCCAGTTGATTGAAACAGGCACAATTCCGCTTATTAAACATCCATTAATAAGATGCACATAGTTTTGATTATTAAAATCGAGAAAAGCAACTCTGTCTCCTTTATTAATTCCATTTTGCAAATACCATTTTGCTGCTTCTATGGCATAAACATTTATTTGCGCATAATTAATATGTTCATCTTGATAGATCAACGCAACTCGTTCCGGATGCGTTTCTGCTCTGTACTGTAAAATATTTCTGTAATTACTTATCATAATTATAAAAAGTGCCAAGCGAGATGATTTCCACCATTTACCGGCAAGGTAATTCCCGTAATATAAGATGCTTCTTCACTAGCCAGAAAGGCAACCGCAGCGGCCACTTCGTCGGGTGTGCCAATACGTTGCAAAACATTTTGATTGGAACGCAGATCAAATTCTTCTTTGGAATAATTTTCCAGTACCGATGGGGTGGAAATTAACCCCGGTATTACCATATTTGCCGTGATACCATGTTTACCTTCCTCTGTTGCAAGTGTTTTCATTAATTGTTCGAGAATTGATTTCTGCATATTATATATTGCCATACCCGGAACTCCGAAATGATTCGACATACTGCCGACACCGACCCACCGTCCGAATTTTTGCTCGCGATGAAATTCAAGAACGGGCTTCATAATTACAAGAAGGTGGTCGATATTTTCCTTTAAATTAATATCTGCAATTGCAGCGGATAAACCAATAAGTTTTTTGCGCTCAGAATGTGTCCGAAGATTATTTATTACTACATGGGGCATCGTGTTTTTTTGCAAAAATTCAAGCAATGCGGCGCAACCCTCTTTAGTGATTAGGTCTGCGGTTAAAAATAAATGCCCGGAGTTTTTAAGATTATCTCCAATTTCCTCCAGATGTTTTTCATTTCTGGAAACTGCAATAATATGATATCCTTTTTTTTCCAGATGCAAACATATTGCCTTTCCGATACCGTTTCCGGCGCCTGTTACTAATGCAAATTTTGGTGATTTTATAGTCATGCCGGTACTTTATAAATTGCGGCTCCCCCTGCGTATCCTGATGCAGCGGTTGTCATTAAAACTATTTTTCCTGCTGTTAATTTTCCTGATTCAAAAGCTTGCGTAAAAGTGATTGGCAATGTACCTGCTATCGAATTAGCTGCTTTGTCGATACTCACTTCCATTTTCGAAATCGGAATTCCTAATTTTTCGGCAACTCCTTTCATAATTAAATAATTGGCCTGATGCGGAATAAATATATCTACATCTTTGGGTTGAATTCCAAATTTATTACACGCTTTTTCTGCTATATCTGCCATTAATTTAATGGAGATCTCCACCATTTTTTTGCCGGAAACAGTCATTACAGTGCCATGTAAACCTTTTGTAACAGTTTCAATACTGGCCGGCATTACAGAACCTCCTGCAGGAACATAAATATTTTTTAATCCGGACCCGTCTGCAAATAATTCGCTCACCATAAATCCTTCCTCATTATTGGAAGCGCCTAAAACAAATGCGCCGCCACCATCGCCAAAAATAGGACAAAAAACAGGATCGTCCTTCCGCACAAAACGTGTTTTAATATCTGCACCTATTACACATACATATTTTAATCCTGTTTGTATCAAACGAATTCCGTGATCTAAGGCATAAATAAATCCTGCACAACTTGCAGAGGTGTCGCCTACCGGACAATTTGCCCCTAATAAAAATTGTACGTTACAGGATGCTGCCGTGTTTGTATAATCGGGAGTGGATGTTCCCAATAAAATTCTGTTGAGCTCTGTTGCTTTTATACCGGCTCTTTCCAATGCAATTTTTGCAGCTTCTGCAGCTACGTCACTTGTTGCAATATTATCCGCTGCAATATGACGCGTGTGAATACCTATTTTATTGCGCACCATTTCCATATTAAAATCCAATGCATATCTGTTTTTTAATTCTTCATTGGTAATTGGCTCTCCCGGTAAATAGGAACCAACACCTAATATCTTTACACCAAGTCCCTTCATTTTATATATTTAATATTAATCCTCCATAGGATACTCCACCTCCAACTGCAACAAGCATAATGGAATTGTTACTTTTAATTCTTTTATTTTCCATTGCATTATCCAGCGCAATTAATATTGATGCCGATCCGCAATTGCCATATTCTGCAATTAAATCGATAGTATTCTGTTTAATAATTCCTGAAGCTTCACATACTAAATTTAGCAATTTTTTATTTACCTGATGTGGAATTAAAAGATCAATGTTAGTTTCATCCAATCCGGTATTTTGATATAAAATATTTGGAATAGCTTTCCATGTATCTTCAATAAAAGCTGCACTCTCTTTTCCCATTTGCATAAAATATGCGTCGTTGTTGAGATCCTCTTGATTAGGAGGCAGCAATCCCGGAGTGCCCATGGTTCCGGAATACTTTCCTTCACTTCCTAAAAAAGCCGTTTTTATACCTTTTTTTTCGTCCGCTGTTTTTGACAATATTACCGCCGCGCCTCCATCACCAACAGCATATAATAAATTTGTATCGTTGCCTGTAACCTTACTGGGAGTTTCGCCCGATGCGATCAACACGTATTTTGTTCCTGAATTGATAAATTGTGCTGCCAAAACCAAAGCGTAAACAGAAGATGCACAGCCGGTTTTAATTTCAAAGGAGGGGCAATTTAATCCCAATTTTCCGGCAACAAAGGTTCCCATGCTATTGGTGTATTTTGGAGAGGTTACGGTAACTGCGATAAATAAACCGATCTCTTTTGGATCTAAACCCGATTTTTCCAGGGCTTTTTTTGCCGAGGCTTCCATCAGATCTGCAGAATTTAATTCGGTATGTGTGATTGGGGTTCCCGGAGTATGCGTCCAATAACGATTTTGATACCCGAGTTCATTTTCAATAAAATCTGCATTGTAATTTTTTTCCCTGAAAACTTCTTCCCAATTATTACCAAAACGTTGTTGATGAATTTCAGCATTGCCGACAAACCTTCCCGGTGAAGGAAAAGCGGATGCAGTGGAAAGAATTTCTATACCCCACAAATCTTGTATTTTCAAACCACGGATCTCCATTTCAGGATATTTTATTTTCAATTAAAGTTAACAAGTGCCCAACTGACGAAATTTCGATCAATTCTGCCGTTTCAATACTTATACCAAGCAGTTTTTCTATCCTTGCCATAATGATCATATTGTTTATGGAATCCCATTTCTCAAAATCAGTTGCAGAAAGTTCATCCCTCAAAACCAACTCAGGCTCCTTAAAAACTTTGCTGAATATTCCGGTTATTGCAGTTCTGATCTCTTCGCGGTTCATGGGACAATATTATGAAAATTTTTATATATAAATAATTTTGAAGAGATTTACCCTTGTGGTATTCAACTCTTTACAATTTCTAATATTTCTTCCCTTAACGATTCTGCTGTATTATTTACTGCCTTTTCGTTTCCGTTGGGTGCTCTTATTAGCTGCAAGTTACTTTTTTTATATGTGTTTTGAGCCTTCGTACGGTTTAATATTACTCAGCTCCACCTTTATTTGCTGGTATTTAAGTTTTTTGATCAGTGGGGAAACAAATAAACAAAAAAGAAAAATTTACCTAGTGATTGGAATAATTGCAGATGTAGGTATTTTATTTTTCTTTAAATATTTCAATTTTTTTAATGAGACCATTTCATCAATTTTTTCAGGAGAAAATAAAACGGTTTTTAATACAAGTGCTTTGTTATTGCCCATCGGAATATCTTTTTATACATTTAAATCGCTGAGTTATCTGATTGATGTTTACAGAAAAGTAGCGAAACCGGAAAATAATTTCGGATATTTTGCCTTGTATGTTTCCTTTTTCCCGCAGTTGGTGGCAGGTCCTATTGAAAGGGCAAATGAACTTATCCCACAGTTAAAAAAACCTGCAAAATTAGAAGAAAAAGATATTGAATACGGAGTATTGCGCATCGCATGGGGATTTTTTAAAAAAGTTGTTGTAGCCGATACCGTTGCACAATTTGTGAATTTTTCTTTTGGAGATATAACAACTGCAAATGGTTCACAGTTATATGTTGCGCTATTGTTTTTTGCGGTACAACTTTATGCCGACTTTAGCGGGTATTGTGATATTGCCATTGGAACTGCGCGGTTGTTTGGGATAAAACTCAGTGAGAATTTTAATCGGCCTTATTTATCGAAAAATATTGCAGAATATTGGAATCGCTGGCATATTACGCTCACTTTATGGATTCGCGATTATGTTTTTATACCACTGAATAAAGGAGTTACCGCCTATTGGAGAATTTATTTAAACACGCTTATCATTTTTTTATTGATCGGCATCTGGCATGGAGCCAGTTTAAATTTTGTGGTATTTGGATTGATTAACGGAGTACTTGCAGTATTACAGGCGATGTATAAAAGAATATCTTTTTTACCGAAATTTAAATCCTTTGCCGGGCAGATATTTTTAACGGTATTTACCTTTCATCTCCTGCTGTTAAGTGGAGTGGTATTTCGGGTTAAAGGTTCTGGTGAAGCCTTTTTATTTTACAAAAAACTATTCACCGAATTTAACATCAGTATCCGAAATATATTAAACGGATTTTCGAGTTATGATTTTATTATTTGCTGTTTTGTAAGTGTTTTATTTATTGTTTCTGTATTTCTGCGAAGAGATTTTTCCTTTAAATACAAATACCTTTTTTTATTTATCGTGATAACACTTATTGTTCTGTTGGGAAGAAATAATGCTGAAACATTTATTTATTTTCAGTTCTGAATTCGAAGATCAATTTCCCCGTCAATGGGAAGAGATGAAGGAAGGTTTAATATTATTAGATCTAACAAGCTTTGTCCTGTTCTGCTCTTACCTGACTGATAATATCATTTTTCAGCTTTTCTGTACACTCTTTTCTTGAAACTTTGGCTACCAAAAATTCTTTGAAAGTTTTTTCGATATGGTAATGTTCCAGACATCCCTTGCAGCGCTGAATATCGGTAATGAAGAGGTTGCGTTCTTGCTCTGGTAATTCGCCGTCAAGCACGAGAAATACTTTCTCTACAAAATTGCGGCAATCGTGTTTAGGTAGCTGTTGGTCCATAATTATCTGTTTTCTTTATAACCTTCTTTTTGAGCGTATTCGCGTAATTTTTCCTTTAATATGTTGCGTGCCCTATGAAGGCGTGATCTAACGGTTCCGATGGGTATATCAATAATTTTTGCGATCTCCTCGTATGAAAATTCCTCAATGTCGCACAAAAGAATTATCGTTTTAAAATCCACGGGCAACTCATTTAGTGCCCTGGTTACCTCATCTCCCAACATGCCCTGAAACAATTCCTGTCTCAAATCAAGGTACTCTACTCTTCCGTCATCCTCCGTATCGTGAAAACTCACAATATCATCAAATTCCACTCGGGCAGGTTGTTTGGTTTTTCGCCGGTATTCGTTGATGAACCCGTTCTTTAATATCTTAAACAACCATGCTTTAGCATTTGTACCCTGCTGATACGAATCTATAAAGCGATAAGCTTTCAAAAAAGTTTCCTGAACGAGATCATTTGCATCATCTTCGTTGAGCGTAAGATGAAATGCAAAGTTGTACAGCGCATCCATATGCGGCAAAAACTCCTTTTTGAAAATACGGTCTTTTACCTTTTTTACCAGTTTTCCATTTTCCACAGGCATAAAAATAGGGCTTTTTGAGTTAACACGGCAAATTGTTATGAGTGATGAGTGATGAGAAATGAGTTTAAATCCAGCCTGGATCAAATCACGATTCACACCTCACGGACTCACACCTCACGACTCACGCCTCACGA
>CAZXBG010000063.1:11947-18566 GCA_964638865.1 uncultured Chitinophagales bacterium
CCTCACGACTCACGCCTCACGATTAACGCAAAACATATTACTCAATATTCATCCTTTTTCCCTATTTTTGAAACCACAAACCAAACAACAAAAACCACTCTTATAGACCCTACGTTTACGAATAAACACTAAGCATGCGAGCTATTCTCAGGGTTTTTCCCAATAAGTTTTTTGCCGAATTGGCAATTTTAGGGTTAATTATAGGTCTTGTAACTTCAAAAGTGGTTTTGAGCGTTGCAACTATCATGATCTTGTGCAATGCCCTTATTAATATTAGAGCAGGGGAAAATCTTAAGGCTTGGGTTAACGACTCCACAAACAGAATATTTATATTACTATTTCTTGTGTATCTGTTTTCAGGATTTTATTCTGAAGATACAGGATATTGGGTGGATAGATGCAGAATGAAATTGCCTTTTCTCGCATTGCCTCTCGGATTTACTGCGGTAAAAAAATTGACAACAAAAGAATTTCATAAGTGGCTGGCAATTTTCTTTTATACCATTTTAGGCGCATCTATTGTTGTATTTATTAATTACCTCGCTCATTACGAAACACTTAATCAGCAATTATCGCAGGGCCAGCCAATTCCTGCTCCTTTACGCGATCATATTCGTTTTAGTTTAGAAATTGCTTTTGCAATTATTACGGGAGGATATTTATTGTTACATAAATTTCAGTTCTATTCAAAAAAGGAAAAATATATACTTTGGATAGGATTAATTTTTTTAATTATTTTCATTCACATATTTGCCGTGCGAAGCGGAATTGTTACACTTTACATTGCATTATTGGTAATTATTTTTCAATGGCTGATCTCTAAAAAAGAATATCTGAAAGGTTTGGTTGCAATTGTATTATTAGCAGCTTTTGCCTTTGCTTCCATCAATTATATTCCCTCCTTAAAAAGCAGGGTCGGATATTTCAAATATGAACTCGATCTGATCAAAAAAGGGGAATTAAACCCGGAACACAGTGATGCGCAGAGAATTTTAAGTATCATATACGGAACCCAGATTGCAGAAAAAAATCCGGTTTTGGGAGTGGGAGCCGGAGATATTAAAAATGAAATGGACATCCTTTATAAACAACACGCTGGCAGCGAATTTGTAAAATCAAAATTGCCGCACAATCAGTTTGTATATTTTATGGCGGCAACAGGAATAATCGGATTTGTTGTTTTTCTCCTTTCCATTTTTTATCCCTGGCTGAGCAAAAAAAGATATAAGAATCAATTGTTCACGGTCTTCTTTGTTATTATGTTATTTTCCTTTTTGGCGGAACATACCCTAGAAATTCAGCTTGGAACTGCGTTTTATCTTTTATTTTTACTTTTGATAAAGAAATACATAGACGATAATCCGGAAACCATAACCACAACCACAAATAATGTTTAAGATAACAGCAATTATACCCTGCAAAAATGAAGCGCATAATATAGAGGCGGTATTAAAATCTGTTACCTGGTGCAATGAAATTCTTGTGGTAGATTCTTTCAGCACAGATAATACTGTTGAGCTTGCAAAAAAATATACCGATCGTATTATTCAAAGTGAATATATTAATTCTGCAAGTCAGAAAAACCGGGCAATACCTCAAGCCACTCATGAATGGATTTTATTAGTAGATGCAGATGAACGCGTAACTCCTGAATTACAAAAAGAAATTCAAACAATACTTGCTTCTGATACCATACTCTTTGATGCCTTTTGGATATACAGAAGAAATTATTTCATGGGAAAAGAAATAAAATATAGCGGCTGGCAAAGAGATAAGGTAATACGGTTATTTAAAAGAGACGCCTGTCGTTATGAAGAAAAACAGGTTCATGCAGAAATAATAACAAACGGGAAAACGGGAAAATTAAAAAACAAACTTCAGCATTACACCTTTAAAGATATTTTTCATTACCTCGAAAAATGGGATCGTTATTCCACCTGGAGTGCAAACGATGCCTCAAAAAAAGTGCAGAACCCCAATTTATATCACTTTATTATTAAACCTGCATTTCGTTTTTGGAAACACTACATAATTGATCTGGGTATATTAGATGGTTATGTAGGATTTATTGTATGTTCACTCGCTGCAAAAGGTGTTTTTATGCGATATGTAAAATTGTATGGGCTGAGGAGGAAGGGTATCGGGACAGGGGACAAGGGACAATAAGTTGTGAGATTGCGTAAAATTTTGAATTGACATTATGATATGCGGCACCTGCAAAATTAAATTTAGGAATGAATGGTAATATATAATCCGGTGACAAAAGCGCTCAATTAACAACGCTCAAATTAAAATTATTATTTCACAAACTTCACCACATAAACCTCCTGCCGCTGGCTAATGCGCAAATAATAAATGCCATGACTGAGATAGGAAACATCGAGAGAATATTCCCGTATGGGAGGATAAAAATCTAAGGTCGCGTCAAAAACAGTTTGCCCAACGGAATTATAAATTGAGAGATCAACACCGCGGTTGCGGGAGCTTGTAACGGTCATATAAATAAAATCGGAAACGGGATTTGGATATAAACTTTCCACAAATAATTCGCCGTTATTTCCAACGGCACATTTAAATTTTCCAATTACCCGGTAAATTTCTTTTGTTGTGGCATTGCCGCAAAAAATCTCCTTCATAAAACTTTTCGCATAATTATAAATGGTATCAGGTGGCGCAACATCGTGACCTGCTCCTTCGCCGGTATAAAACTGATAGGTTCGTCCGGCTGCCTGATACATTTCTGTTAATTCCCAACTTCCGTGCAAATAAGGATATACAAAGGGTTCATAACAAAAAAATGTAGGTCCCGAAAAATAGGGAACAATGGAATCGCAGGTGCCGTGAAAAAATAAAAAAGGAATTTCTTTGCGCAATAATAATTCAGGTGTTTCTATTCCGCCGGCTTCTGTAATAATTGCGATCGGATTAAAATAATAATTAATAATATCATTCACTGCAGTATCAATACTTCCCATTTCTTCAAGAAATTCGGGTCTGTAATCTTCCTGTTCTGCATAAGCTGCAAACATCACCAGGCGCGATCCTGCGCTATTGCCTTCCACTATTATATAATTAGTATCTATTCCGTAGGTATCAGCATTTGCCTTTAAAAAACGAAAGGCTGCACGAACATCTTGCACAGCCCTGTATGTTGCTCTGAAAAGATCTATTGTATCGCCACCACATCCATCTTCTTCTTCCCCATTATCCCAACCAATTCTATAATCAATACTTGCATATACAAATCCGGCTCTTGCATATAAATATCCTAGTTCAACAGCGCCTTCACTGTCTTTATCCCCCCCAACCAAACCACCACCATGTACAAACATGATCAACGGCTTTTTATCCATAGTATCCAATGCCGGTTTAGGGCGATATATATCCAACTGCAAATTTTGATCATTGCCCTGATTATTTATTGCATGACCATATTCAATATTTGATGTTAAAAGAACATCTGTGGAATCGAATATCAATTGATCAAAACGCGCGATGTCGCAATAATTTTGCGAAGAAGCAATTTTAATAAGAACTAAAAAAATAAATACACCAAAAAAATGTTTCATGCAGAATTAATTTCTGAAAAATATTTACAAAATTACGGTTTTTAAAACAAACTGTCCTCTGCCCAGTCTGATTTATCAGGAAAATCGGTAGTATAATGTAATCCGCGGCTTTCCTTTCGTGCTGCAGCTCCGCGAGTGATTAAAAATCCCACGGTAATTAAATTGCGCAATTCGCATAATTGGGGAGATATGGTTGTTGTTTCGTACATGTTTTCCGTTTCAGTATACAATAAATGTAATCTGTTCATCGCGCGCTCCAAACGTTCATTTCCACGAACAATGCCTACATAATTTGTCATTACTTCTTTTAATTCTCTGATGCTTTGCGTTATCATCACCATCTCTTTCGGATCATTTGTTCCTATTGCGTTCCAATCGGGAATATTTTGTTGTAATTCCAATGCTTCAATTTTTTCTGCAGTATCAAGATAAATTCTATGGGCAAATACCAATGCCTCCAAAAGTGAATTACTCGCCAACCTGTTCGCTCCATGCAAACCTGTAGAACTGCATTCACCACATGCATATAAATTTTTGATGGAAGAAATTCCATTTTTATCCACCATAATTCCTCCACACATATAATGTGCTGCCGGCGCTACCGGTATGAGATCTGTTTCTATATTAATTCCTATAGATAAACATTTTTCAAAAATATTTGGAAAATGATCGTGTAATTCTTCTTTACTTATTTTAGTACAATCAAGATATACAAAATCATCACCGCGAATTTTCATTTCATTATCTATTGCCCTAGCAACAATATCTCTTGGTGCCAGCGAACCGCGCGTATCATATTTCTGCATAAATTCTTTTCCATCCAACGTTTTTAATACAGCACCTGCTCCGCGAATTGCTTCCGTAATTAAAAAGGAAGGAGATACACCCGCCTGATATAAAGAGGTTGGATGAAACTGAACAAATTCCATATTTGCAACCCTTCCTTTTGCACGATATACCATTGCCATTCCATCACCGGTTGCAATAAGTGGATTTGTAGTATTTTTATATACCTGCCCGGCACCACCACTTGCCATTAAAGTAATTTTCGAAATAATTTTTTCTATCGATTTTGTTTTTTTGTTTAATACATAAACACCAAAACAAGAAATATCCGGAGTGTGTCTTGTAACAATTCGTCCCTGATGATGTTGCGTAATAATATCAATTACAAAGTGGTGAATTAATATTTCAATATTCGGAAGCGCGTTTGCTTCTTCAATAAGTGTTTTTTCAATTTCTTTACCTGTGATATCCTTGTGATGTAAAACCCGAAATTCGCTATGACCTCCTTCCTTTCCCAAGGCATATTCTCCGGTTTTGGTTTTGTCGAAATCTGTTCCCCAATTAATAATCTCCCGAACGCGATCAGGACCTTCCTTTACCACAATTTCAACAATTTCTCGGTTACACAAACCATCACCCGCTATCATGGTGTCCTCAATATGTTTTTCATAGGAATCCTTTTCAAAATCCCAAACTGCCGCTATACCGCCCTGGGCGTATTTAGTATTAGTTTCATCTTCTTCTGCCTTAGTTATAATGATCAACTTTTTGTCGGGGAAACGTTTTGCTGTCTTTAGAGCAAAGGTCAAACCTGCAATTCCTGATCCTATCACCAAAAAGTCTGTTTTATACATAGTGCTAAGGTAAAGCTGTTTGAGGGAATATATTTAATTTTAGTGTCGATAAGGGCAATAAAATGACACAGAGCTAGTGGGCAAGCAGAACATTTAACTTCGATTTTCCGGAAGGTTTGTTTCCGGTAATTACTTCCCGGTTAAAAGGAACTTATCTGAGAATAGTTGATCTAACGCTAAATTTTATCACAGCAAATAAAAACATTGAAATTTTGTTGGAGGAATTAAAATATGTTCGCGATCAGTGTATTAAAGTAATATTTTCCTTTTCTTATAGTGAATTAATCAAACAAATACTTCATCTATGGTTACAAAAACAAATGCGTGTTGTAAATATGGATGTTTTTGTTGCAGAAAACGATGATCATCATATCGCTAAAATCCAGGAGATAATCAATTGGCAGAATTAATTATTTTGATTGTTGCTCTCTGTATTCGTAGGTAGCTTCCAGGGCTTCGTAATATTCCTTTCCGTATTTTCTAACGAGGGCTGTTTTTACAAAACGAAAAACCGGAACCCCTAATTCTTTACCATTTTTACAAGCCGGTTTACAAATGTTCCAGCGCTCATAATTTAGTGCATCAAATTCGCCAACCTTGGTAATGCGAATTGGATATAAATGACAACTCACCGGTTTTTGCCATTTTATTTTTTTATCGTTATAGGCTTTTTCAATTCCGCAAAGTGCTATCCCCTTTTCCCAGATCGTATAGGCACAAGGTCCATTCTTCATGAGCGGGGTTTTTAAAACACCTTCGTCGTTAGTGATAAAATAACCTTGTTGTTCTATCGCTTTGATGCCATCTTTGGTAAGATACTCTTTTACGGCGGGATAAACTTTTTCCAACATTTTTCTTTCACTCTTATCTATAAAAGCGCCCTCATCTCCTTCCACACAACAGGCTCCATGACAAGCACTTAAGTTGCACACGAACTCCTTGTCTAAAATGTCTTCGCTCACTAAGGTTTGTTGAATAATGATCATAGGGTAAAGGTACGGAAGATTATTTATTGTTGTCAGGTAAATCTATACTACTTTCTAAATTCAAATTGTTTTCAAGTATATAGTTATCCACTGGTAAAATTTTTAATTAGAGGTAATGATTCTAATTTTTCCCCATCGTCAAATTTCAATATGTTTTTTTATTTTAATAAAATATTCATTGCCTTTGCCACTCCCTTAAATCCTTTTTTATCCACCAGATCCATGTTATCCGCGCCTGCCTGCCCCTTCTTTGGCAGGTTCTCCTTTTTTTCATTAATTATTTTTCATCCTTCCCTTTTTTTATCTTTTTTTTATCCGCCAGATCCATGTTATCCGCGCCTGCCTGCCCCTTCTTTGGCAGGTTCTCCTTTTTTTCATTAATTATTTTTCATCCTTCCCTTTTTTTATCTTTTTTTTATCCGCC
>CAZXBG010000063.1:18666-21510 GCA_964638865.1 uncultured Chitinophagales bacterium
ATCCGCCCAATCCGCGTCATCCGCGTTCCCCTTTTTTTCCATTAATTATTTTTCCCCCCTTCCATTTTTTTATCTTTTTTTCATCCGCCCAATCCGCGTCATCCGCGTTCCCCTTTTTTTCCATTAATTATTTTTCCCCCCTTCCATTTTTTTATCTTTTTTTCATTTTCCTAATCCGCATTTTCCTTTTTTATTTACAATTTGTTTCCCATGTATAATAATAATCCCCTTCAAATCAATTCCCTAACAAAAAAATCGCAGGCACTTTCTCCATTGCCGGTGGATCTTTTTTCCATTCTCCAATAGATCTTGTTTTTATATTTTCATTTACTCCGGTAAGGTCACTTGCTATACACAATTGAGTAGCATCATTACAGCAATTAAACACATCTTGCAATAATCCATTATTTCTGTACGGAGTTTCAATAAAAATTTGCGTAACACCACTTCTCGCCTCTGTTTCCATTTTTTTAATTTGAGTATTCCGCGCAGGTTGTTTTACCGCGACATATCCATTAAACAAAAATTTTTGTCCGTTTAACCCACTGGCCATTAATGCCAAAAGTATGGAAGAAGGGCCAACCAGCGGAATAATTTGGATGCCATTCTGATGACATAATTTCACCAGACTACTGCCCGGATCTGCAACTGCCGGAACTCCTGATTCACTCATTAATGCACAATCATTTCCAGCCTTTAAATAATTAATATATCCTGAAATTTCGTTGTATTCTGTATTTACATTTAAGGGGAAAACGGGAATTTCATCAAAGGAAGCTGTATAACCTGTTTTACGTAAATATCTTCTTGTGGTCTTTTCATTTTCCGCAAAAAATATTTTTATTGTTTTGGTAATTTCATGCACATAAGCAGGAATAACATGTAATGCCTCCTCATTTAAAATGGTTGGAATCAAATATAATTTTCCGTTCATAATTGTAGCAACAAATGTTTCTCTAGCGCTAAGTTACACAAACTTGAGTAACCGGATTTTTTGGAAACAGTTGTATTATGTGTTTCCCGGCAATAAATAAATGCTTTTTAATACAATATCTTTAGGGATAAATTCATACATCAGAAGTGTCGAAACTAACAAAGGAATTTTATACAAGGTCGGATACGGTAGTAATTGCAAAAGAACTGCTCGGCAAAATATTGGTTTCCAATTTTAACGGTAAACGCACTTCAGGTATTATTTGCGAAACAGAGGCATATTGTGGCAGGGAGGATAGGGGATGTCATGCCTACAACGGTCGTTTTACCCCTCGCACAGAAATAATGTATGCCGAAGGTGGTGTTTCTTACGTATATCTTTGTTACGGAGTGCATTATTTGTTTAATGTTATTACCAATGAAAAAAACGATCCGCATGCAGTATTAATAAGAGCAATTGAACCTATTGAAGGAATGGATATGATACTTAAAAGAAGAAAATTGACCACGTGTTATAATGGTATTGCTGCCGGTCCGGGTCTTGTATCACAATGCCTCGGATTTACAACAAATAACACCGGAATATCGTTAATAGAAAACATCATTTGGATTGAACATGCCGAACCCGTTTCCAATAACAATATTATTTCAAGTGCACGTGTTGGAATGAATTTCGAAGGACCCTTTAAATTAATACCCTGGCGTTTCAGAATTAAAAATTCACCCTTTACCTCCAAAGCAAAATAGCGTGGCTTTTAATAAAAATCTTACTCTAGTAATATTAAAAACTACTAATGGAAAATTTCTATTCAAACCATTTGGATATCACAAATTACTGTTAGCAGTATTCGGATTTTTTCTGGATGGCGGAAGGGGATTTTTGATCGGATTTATTATTGGATGTTTTTTTGATGGCCAATTTGTACCTAAACCAACACAGCCAAAACCTGTTGACCAACGATTAAATTTTTTAATGTTGGCTGCATTTATAATACAAACTGTGGGTCTACAAAATTCTTTTTCTGATTCCACATTAAGCGCTCGTTTGGTCGCCCAATTCGGCGAACCTTACATACAAAACAGATTGAATTTTTTTCGCGAATTATTGCGTCAGCGCATTCTGGTAGAAGCCATTTGTGAGCATGTTCGGGTGGAAGCAAAACAGGATTATAAAATCAATCTGATCGAATTTTTATTTAGTATATCCGCCCATCCGCAAATTGATACCGCAAAACTCAAAAGAAGTATTAATTATGTTGCTGCGCATATAGAACTGGAGGAACAAAAAGTACAACAATTATTTGATCAGTTTTATAATAAAAAAAAGGAATCAACATACACCAATTATCCTAGACAAACTACCTCACAAAAAACAAATATTTATTCCGTTTTTAATTTAACATCCGAGTGCACCGAAAAACAATTAAAAAAGGCATATCACACCTTAGCAAAAAAATATCATCCCGATATAAACCCACATGCAAGTGTCTCCGATCAAAAAAAAATGCAGGAACAATTGCGCATCGTGATCGAAAAATATGAAATGATTAAAGAGGAAAAAGGGTGGAAGTGAATTAGTGGGCAATGGCAGTGGCAGTGGGCAGTTTGTAACATTGGAGATTAATCGTTCGAAGTATAACTATATCAAGCATTTTAATATTATCAAATTACGGAGTTAATTTATTTTTATCCATTGCACCAAATCCCACCGTTTGTTTTCGCGTGTTCCCTGTCCCGATACTCATGCCCCTCGTTGCGTTACGCAGGGACTGAAGTCCGCGGCTACAAGATGTATCTTCCCTTCAGGACTTTTAGTTATCGAAAACAATTAAAGTGATAGTTTTAATTGTTTGTTTATCTGCATTTCCAACATTTTTTTATCCTTTTTTTATCCGCTCAATCCGCATCATC
>CAZXBG010000064.1:0-1790 GCA_964638865.1 uncultured Chitinophagales bacterium
TTCCCTACTGCTGCCTCCCGTAGGAGTCGGGCCCGTGTCTCAGTGCCCGTGTGGCTGATCATGCTCTCACATCAGCTACCGATCGCAGACTTGGTGGGCCGTTACCCCGCCAACTATCTAATCGGACGCACGCTCATCTCTAACCATCTGAATTTTAATTGTAGAACCATGTGATTCCGCAATGTTATGGGGAATTAGCTCCAGTTTCCCGAAGTTGTGCCCCAGTTAAAGGTAGATTGCATACGTGTTACTCACCCGTTTGCCGGTTTCTGTAATCCGAAGACTACTTCTCCCTCGACTTGCATGTATTAAGCCTGCCGCTAGCGTTCATCCTGAGCCAGTATCAAACTCTCCATTGTAAAAAAATTTGTAATTATACTATTGGGCTCCTTATTTTTCCTGAACTTGCTACTAGTTGTTTCTCCAATACTTCAAAGAACTTATTATTAATCTCCGTCTTTCCGACGACCTATTTTTTCAAATGGGACACAAAGGTAACACAACCGAAACTGATAATTCAAATTTTTAAAGAAAAAAATTAAATCTTTTTTTAGTTTCCCCTGAAAGCACTGTCGCATCTGCATTTCACACTAGAATTATTATTATTGTATAATTCTTTTTCTTGTAAGTGGAAGTTGTAATTTTGAGCCGCTTCTTCGGTATTAAATGTTACATAAAGAACAAATTGGGAGCGCAAAGATAACTGTAATTATTACATCTTCAAATAAATATTAAAAAAATATGAAAGTTCACAATTTTAACGCCGGTCCAGCCATATTACCTGAGTCCGTTTTGAAACAAGCAGCTGCCGCTGCCATTGAGTTTAATGGTTCTGGAATGTCCATTTTAGAAATCTCTCACCGCAGTAAAGATTTTCAGGCAGTGATGGATGAAGCAGCTGCTTTGGTAAAAGAATTAGCTGGATTGAATGATGAATACAAGGTTTTATTCCTTCAGGGTGGTGCAAGCACTCAATTCGGAATGGTGCCGATGAACCTTCTTGAGACAAACGAAACCGCAGGATATGTCAACACAGGCACCTGGGCTAAAAAAGCACAGAAAGAAGCAAAACTATTCGGAAATGTTACAGAACTCGCTACCTCTGAAGCCCAGGGTTACACTTTCCTTCCAAAAGGATACGCTATCCCCAACGACCTTAAATACTTTCACATCACCTCTAATAATACTATTTATGGAACACAATACCATGGTTACCCGGCTAGTCCTGTACCCTATATAGTGGATATGAGCAGCGATATGTTTTCCAGAACGATGGATTACACCCAATTTGACCTTATTTATGCCGGAGCGCAAAAAAATATCGGTCCCGCAGGTGTTACGCTTGTTATTATTAAAGAAAGCCTGCTCGGAAAAGTTAATCGCCAGATTCCGACCATGATGGATTATCGCACACATATTAAAGAAGGATCTATGTTCAATACACCACCAGTGTTTGCTATCTATGTTACAATGCTCACACTGCGTTGGATAAAAGAAACAGGTTTGGCAACTATTGAGGCCCGCAACAAAGCCAAGGCAGAACTTTTATATGCAGCCATTGACAGCAATCCGTTATTTAAAGGAACTGTAGCAGTGGAAGATCGCAGCTGGATGAATGTAAACTTCATTATGGAAAACCGCGAATGGGAACCGGAATTTTTACAATTTGCTAAAGAACACAAATGTATCGGACTTGCCGGCCACAGAAGTGTAGGCGGAATGCGCGCATCTTTATATAATGCACTTACAATTGATAGTGTGCAATATTTAGTTGACCTGATGGAAGAATT
>CAZXBG010000064.1:1890-17269 GCA_964638865.1 uncultured Chitinophagales bacterium
ATAATGCACTTACAATTGATAGTGTGCAATATTTAGTTGACCTGATGGAAGAATTCAAAACCCTAAAAGGGAGTTGAACTTTAAACCGGAGAAATCTAACTACTAAATACTAACTTCTAAATACTTAAAAAAAATGAGTTTAATATTATTGGCAACGGAAAAACCTTTTGCGAAAGACGCAGTTGATTTGATAAGAAACGTGATAGTTAATGCAGGGCATGAAATGAAATTATTAGAAAACTACACAGAAAAATCACAGTTATCGGAAGCTTGTTCAAATGCGGATGCAATAATTGTGCGTAGTGATATTGTTGATCGCGAAGTAATTAATGCCGCATCAAATTTAAAAATTGCAGTTCGGGCGGGAGCGGGTTACGATAATCTTGACCTTATTGCAGCATCTGAAAAAAATATTGTTTGCATGAATACTCCCGGACAAAATGCAAATGCCGTTGCAGAATGTGCTTTCGGAATGATGATTTATATGGCACGCAAACAATTTAGTGGAAGTTCGGGGACAGAATTACGCGGGAAAAAATTGGGAATCATTGGTTATGGAAACATAGGAAGATACATGGCGCAGATTGGCCGCGGTTTTGGCATGGAGGTTTTTGCTTATAAAAGAAATATGGACAGGCTTGCACTTCAAATTGACGGTGTAACTCCGGCAAATAGTTTTGAAGATATATTTGAACACTGCGAATATATTTCCTTACATATTCCTTCAACCGCTGAAACTAAAGGTGTAATTGATTATCATCTACTAAAACTTTTACCAAAAAACGGAATGCTTGTGAACACTGCACGATTAGATGTGGTAAATGAGGATGATCTTTTACAACTTATGGAAGAAAGAAAAGATATTACTTACGTTACAGATTTTATTCCAAAAAAAGAAACTGATTTTAAAGAGAAATTTCCTAAACGTATTTTTTATCCTTCAAAAAAAATGGGAGCACAAACCGAAGAAGCAAATGTAAATGCAGGAATTGCTGCTGCAAAACAGATTATTGATTTTCTAGATAAAGGGATAGATACTTTCAGAGTAAACTAAGGTAATAAAAAAAATGCCGGGCAATTGTTCCCGGCATTTTGTAATGTATAAAATCATCTTACTGAAAAAATTTCAGTAATAGTTCCTGAATCTCCTTTAAGATTAATAATATAATTTCCAGGTAATAATTCTGTATTTGTAAAAGCATACATGTTTATTCCTTTTTGAGCTGCAGTTGAAGAACTAACAATCTGTTGGCCCATCATATTTTTAATGGAAACTATATAATTTCCATCCTCCGGTGACGTATAATTGATACTAAATTCACCATTATTAGGATTTGGGTATAAATTAGCACTTGAATTTTCAGATGCAAAACGCAAAACAATTTCCGAATTGTCGATTATTTTTAAAATTTCGCCTCCTATTACATCGCTAACATATAATTCACCCATATAATTTTCCCCAAACGTTACATATTCAAATGCACCTTCTGTTAACAGAGGATGCGTAACCCAATCTGTTTCTCCCTTTACAATTGTGCTGTAAACGCCACTGCAATAATCGTTGAAAAAATATTTTCCTATCATATTTGGAAATTCTGTTCCACGATAAACAAAACCTCCTATTACAGTACAACCCATATCATGAGAATACGCATAAATTGGATGTGTAAGTTGGTCCGTTACATCACAATTTGCAGGTTCAAATTTTTTAAATCCTTCTTTACAATCCCAACCATAATTTTGACCACCGGGTAGATCTGCTTTTTTGTAATTGATTTCTTCCCATTTATCTTGCCCAACATCAGCCAACCAAAGGTCACCAGTTGTTCTGTCAAAACTAAATCTCCATGGATTACGAAGGCCCAATGCATAAATTTCAGGCATATAACCTTCAACACCTACAAATGGATTAGAATCTGGAATCGAATATGGTAAAGCACCATTAACATTAATTCTTAATAATTTACCTAACAGTGATCCCGGATCCTGAGCAAATTGATTTGGATCGCCGGCATCACCACCATCGCCTAAACCAATATATAAATAACCATCAGGGCCAAAACGCAAACAACCACCATTATGATTTGCATATGGCTGCTTAACTTTAATCATCACCATTTCACTAGAGGCATCAGCCATCATCGGATTGTCATCGCTTACAGAAAAACGTGAAATTCTTGTATTACCGGCTACATTTGTATAATTTACATAAAAGTACCCGTTAGTAGCATAGTCAGGATGAAATGCTAAGCCAAGCAATCCACGTTCTGCTCCATCAAACTGGATTTTATCGCTGAGGTCAATAAAGGGAGAGGCAGATTTAATACCTGCGGCATTCACAATCCAGATCATACCGGTTTGTTCTACAATAAATAGACGCTCATCGCCACAATTTTCGATGCCAATCGGAACTGAAAATCCTTCCGAAAATTCTTCCAATGCCAATTCGGGCATCACTGCTTGCGCGAAACAACTACCAGTTGCTCCAAGCGCCATCAAACAAATTAAAATTTTTTTCATAATAATACGATTTTAAATTAAATAATAAATAAAGGAAAAAACAAACACCCATCCACAAAATGTTGAATTGCAAAGCTCTACCAGTCAGTAGTTTGCGTCTGATAGTTAAATTATATGTAAATACATGGGAATTTTAATCCCGTTTATGAGCAATTAAACCATCGGCATTTTTGATAATAATAATCAATAAAAGTGCTGAAATCAATTATGCGAAATTTTAGATTACAGGCATAAAAATAAAATGCGGAAGCAGTGCAACTGAGATACATATAGAGATAAAAAAAATTTGAAGCATTTCTGATAGACTTACTTCACTTCAAAATACACTATTTACTATTGATGGTTGCAAAGTAATATTTGGTTTTCCGTCGCTTGGTGAATAGGTTAAAGTTCCGGGCAAAAAAAAATGCGAAGTGAAAACTTCGCATTTTTTTTATAAAAATTAATGTATTTAGTTGATATATACATTTTTGCTGGCAACACCTTCATTACTGTCAATTGTTACTACATAATTTCCGGAAGCAAATGCGCTCAGGTCAATTTGAGTAGAACCGTTAGTAAGAGTTTGGCTAGTGATCAGTTTACCGGTAAGATCGAAAATTCTTACAGTAGCATCAACAAGATTAACATTATTGATCACATTTACTGAACTTCCAAAGCTATAGATGTTAACAGAACCTGTAGGTAATTCAGCTACTGCCGTTCCAACTGTTGCGCCAGCTTCAATGGCTACATCAGCAGAATTTTCATAAGCGAAATCCATGATAGTAACGAATACTTCGTCGATATCAGATTCTAAACGAGCCCAACCGTAGTGAATATCACTTCCAATTGCGAATTTAACTCCAAGGAATTTTTCACCTTCACCAGGGAAATTACCATAAGTAACACCGTAGAAGTTAGAAGCAACAACTGCAACATTTCCAAGACTTGGATAACTTAAGAAGGAGCCATCAGGTCCGATCTCATCACCTGCATCAAGTGCAGAACCGTAAGGATAGTATGGTCCAACAGTTCCGATAGCCTGGTTAGAGGGTCCACCGATACCTAAAGAGCCAACACTGCCAAAAGCAGAAGCAAAAGACCAAGTTCCGTTTGAACCGGTTAAGCTGGAAGCTGCAATGATGAAATCCATAGTGCCATCACCATCGATATCCATCTCGAAAGCTTCTCCAAGACCGATAGTAACATCAGTAATGTCAGTATAAACCACTTCAGCGTTCAATGAAGAGGTTCCGGCAGTCAAAGCAGCGGCCATTGCTGAATATGCCTTTAATTTTGAACCAGTTAAATTTTTGTAAATCTTATTCATAATATTTTTTTTTTGATTGCCCAAATATACAATTTTTTTCATAATCAAAATTAGCCGCACCTATTTTTTAACAAAAATTCCGTTTTTTTCCGGCTGGCTCTAGTCCTGATGAAGCATTTGTAATACTTTACCTATAAAATCCTGTGTATCAAAAACAAAAACAAAACACTTTCTATCTTTGCAAAAAAATTAGATTTATGGCAATCATTAACCCATTCAAAGGATGGAGACCTAAACCGGAACTGGCAGAATTGGTGGCGAGCCGCCCTTATGACGTTTTAAACAGCGAAGAAGCACGTGCGGAAGCAGCAGGTAATGCTGTAAGTTTTTTACATGTATGTAAACCGGAAATAGACCTTCCGGAAAATATTGATCACTATGCCGATGCTGTTTATGCTAAGGCAGTGGAAAACTGGAAGCGTTTTCAAACGGATGGAACCTTTAGTCAGGATGGCGCGCCTTGCTTATATGCATATCGCCAGATTATGAACGGCCATGCGCAAATTGGATTAGTGGCTAATTCCAGTATTGAGGATTATTTTAATGATATTATCAAAAAACACGAGTTTACAAGACCTGAAAAGGAAAATGACCGTATCAGACATATGTTTGAGTTGCAGTGTCACCCTGAACCGGTTTTTTTAACTTACCCGGATGTTGCATCTATTGATAAAATCATCAATAATGTAGTGGAAAATAATGCTACTATGAATGATTTTACGGCGGAGGATGGAATTCAACATACATTTTGGGTTATAGATAATGAGCAACAAATAATGGAACTTGTTGAGTTATTCCAACAATCTGTTCCGTTTACGTACATCGCTGATGGACACCACCGAAGCGCTTCCAGTGCTAAAGTTGGAAAACGTATGGGAGATGCAAATCCAAATCATACCGGGAAGGAGGAATATAATTTCTTTTTGAGTGTGATTTTCCCGGCAAGTCAGTTAATGATCATGGATTACAACAGGGTAATAATTGATCTGAATGGACATTCTAAACAAAATATCATTGCAGCATTAGAAAATAATTTTATTGTAGAGCGGAGTGTTTCAACTTACAAGCCGGAAAATTTGCACAATTTCGGAATGTTTATAGAAAATGAATGGTATAAACTTACTGCAAAAGAAAATACTTACGATAATAATGATCCGATAGCAGTGCTTGATGTTACCATTTTATCAAATCATATTTTAGATCCTATATTTGCTATTAAAGATCAGCGCACAGATAAAAGAATTGATTTTGTGGGCGGTATAAGAGGGTTAGGGGAACTCGAAAAAAGAGTGAACAGCGGCGAAATGAAGATCGCATTCAGTTTATATCCGGTTTCTATTCAACAATTAATAAATATTGCAGATTCCGGAAATGTGATGCCTCCGAAAAGCACTTGGTTTGAACCCAAATTGAGAAGTGGTTTGGTGGTGCATACTTTTTAAGGGGTTTTTAAGTTGTTTTTAAAATGTTATTAAGGGGTTTTTAAATTGTTTTTAAATATGAAATTTAATACTAAGGTTATACATGCGGGGATAGAGCCGGATCCATCGACTGGGGCTATTATGACTCCTATATTTCAAACCTCTACTTATGTTCAAAATGCACCGGGTGATCATAAAGGATATGAGTATGCCCGGACACAAAATCCAACGAGGGATGCTTTGCAGAAAAATTTGGCGGCATTGGAAAATGGAAATTTTGGAATTTGTTTCGCCAGTGGATTGGCGGCAACTGATGGAATAATTAAATTATTTAGTCAAGGTGATGAAATAATTTCCACCAACGATCTTTATGGCGGAACTTATAGAGCATTTACAAAAGTGTATGCACGTTTCGGAATGAAATTTAATTTTGCCGATCTTACGGATCCGGAAAGTATAATTCCGCTTATTAATCCTACAACAAAAATGATTTGGATAGAAACTCCAACAAATCCAATGTTGCGCATCGTTGATATTGAAGCTATTTGCAAAATTGCAAAGGCACACAATATATTAGTTTGTGTAGATAATACTTTTGCATCGCCATATTTACAAACTCCACTTGATCTTGGTGCTGATATTGTTATGCATTCTGCAACAAAATATTTAGGGGGACACAGCGATGTAATTCACGGCTGTGTTATTGTAAAAGATAAAATTTTGGCCGACCAATTATATTTTATTCAAAATGCAACGGGTGCTGTACCGGGGCCTCAGGATTGTTTTTTGATATTGCGTGGAATTAAAACGCTGCACCTGCGTGTTCAACGCAGCTGTGAGAATGCCGAAAAAATTGCACATTTTCTCCGTGGTCATTCAAAAATAGAAAAGGTTTATTGGCCCGGTTTTTCTGATCATCCAAACCATTTAATTGCAGCTAAACAAATGCGTATGTTCGGAGCCATGGTTTCCTTTACTTTAAAGGGAGATGATTTTACAGAGGCAACAAGAATATTATCGTCGACCCATTTATTTTCACTTGCGGAAAGTCTTGGCGGAGTGGAAAGTTTAATTGGACATCCTGCAAGTATGACACACGCCTCCATTCCGAAAGAGGAACGTTTAAAGAATGGTTTGGTTGACTCCCTAATAAGATTAAGTGTTGGAGTTGAAGATGTGGAAGATCTGATTCAGGATCTTGAAAATGCCTTGAATTAAAGGTGTGAACAGATTTTTTTATCTTTAATAACAGAAAATTCTGATTTGAACTAAACTATTTGTTTAATTTTATTTATTCTTGTTCCCTATTTAACGATCATGAATCTCAATACTCTCGCACTATTTTTTCTGGCAATTGGCCCTGCAGCTGCTATCATTATTTTTTTCTATTCAAAAGATAAACACGACAGAGAGCCATTTGGTGTTTTGTTGCGCAGTTTTCTTGCAGGTTGTTTTAGTGTTCTTCCGGCTATTGTACTTGAAAGTGCACTTCCTATGTTTGTGCCCGGAAGCACAGGAAACTCCTTAATTTCCATAGCAATTTATACCTTCATTATTATTGCAGCCAGTGAAGAGTTTTCAAAATATATTTTCCTCAGGTATTACGCCTATAAAAAACCATCGTTTAACGAACCTTACGATGGAATTATTTATGCCGTAATGGTAGGAATGGGTTTTGCTACCGTTGAAAATCTGATGTATATTTTCGGCGCTGATACTTTAGGCGCAGCATGGGGTACAGCGGGATTAAGAGCAGTAACTGCAGTGCCGGCACATGCTACTTTTGCTGCAATAATGGGTTATTATATTGGCCTTGCAAAATTTAATCGTGCAAATGAAAAGTCATTATTGTTCCAAGGATTTTTAATGGCCACTATATTGCATGGATTTTATGACTTTTTCCTTTTCCAAAATATAACCGTCGGATTATATATTGGCGCTGTTGTTTCTCTTATTATCGGTTTGCGATTTACGCTCAGAGCAATGAAATTACACAAACAAAATCCAAATTCATTCAAACAAAATTCAGAGGCACTTGATTCGATAGCAATGGAGAATTCTGAGCAGGGGTTTGATTCGCCAACAAAGCCAAAATAGGCGAAAAAAATGAATCATGAAGCCTTACAAGAATTTTTAGACCGTCAATTTCAATTATATAACCGGTCTAATTTTATAATTAACGATCCGATATCTGTACCACATCGATTTTCTACATTACAGGACATTGAAATAATGGGTTTTTGGACGGCTGTTCTTGCCTGGGGTCAGCGAAAAACCATCATCAACAAGGCGAATGAACTTATACATTTAATGGATAATGCACCTTTTGATTTTATATCAAATCATAGTGAAAAGGATCTTGAGCGATTTGAAAATTTTAAACACCGCACCTTTAATTATACAGATACATTGTATTTCCTACATTTTTTCAAAAAATTTTATTCAACCCATCATTCACTGGAGCAGGCATTTATATTTTCCGGTTTCGAAAAGGAAGAAACTGTGGAGAATATGCTCATTACTTTCCACAAGGTTTTTTTTAATGATGAATTTGCTCCACATAGAACCAAAAAACATGTCCCAACCCCAACTTCAAAAAGCACATGCAAAAGACTCAATATGTTTTTGCGCTGGATGGTGCGTAAAGATAATGCAGGTGTTGATTTTGGATTATGGAATGCGATACGCCCCAGTCAGCTAATATGCCCGCTAGACGTGCATGTTGAACGAATTGCAAGAAAATTACACCTCATTGAAAGGAAACAAACCGATTGGCAAACTGCCAAAGAATTAACTCGAAATTTAAAGCGATTTGATGTGGCTGATCCTGTAAAATACGACTTCGCATTATTTGGAACTGGTGTTATGGAAAAAAATGGCATGATATTTTAACCATGTTGATTATACAAATCACATACTAGATGACCTCAACCAAAAATTGGATGGAATCCATGATGTCCGACATTGCTGAAATGAGCGAAATTGAGCTCAAGGATAACATGCTTGAAATAAACGACCAAGAAGTTTTGAAAACAAAACTCATGGAGGTTATTTCTTACCTGATGGATCACAATTTTGAAAAACTGATATTAATCCTCTACAGAATTGATGTTGATGAAGAGAGGGCCAAAACACTTCTGGCAAAACATTTACCGGAATCGGCACCTGAAATTTTAGCGGACTTGATCATCCAGCGCCAGATCAAGAAAGAAGAAGTTAAAAGATCGTTCAAACAACATGTGCCTGAATTTAGCGACGACGAAGATCTGCGATTATAGGTAAATACTTTAGTTTGTTTTACTTTGGTAGAAGGTATAATTTTACCTTCCATTGAGTAATGAGATTCTTTAATTTTTATATTCGTTCGCACCCTTACTTAATTGCAATTTTTTTAATCGCAATTATTCAGACAGCTATAATATTGATCTATCCATTTAATGGTTATTTCGGACAAGACAGTTATGAATATCTTAAAACCACCCGTGAATTTAATGCTTACTATAAAACAGGTGTATTGCCTTCCTATTCCGTATTCCCGGGTTTGTACCCCTTTATTTGTAGTTTGTTTGTCCTAATTATTCCCAATACACTTTTTGTATTACAATTTGTATCTATACTCTGCCTAATTGCCTCCTATTTATTATTGAGAGAAATTATTATCATGATCTATAAAAAGGATAAATATATTGATATTTACCTCTTTCTGTTTTTTTCACTTTCCCCTTATATTTTAAGATTTAGTATCATAAGCATGAGTGACCTTACAGGAATTTTTTTGTGGTTGATGGCCCTGTATTTTAGTCTATTATTTCAACAAAAAGCGAAAGTTACCTCTCTTATCTGCGCCTGTTTATTTGGTGGATTTGCGGTTATGACGCGTTATACGGCCATTGTAATATTAATTATGCCCGCATTTATCTGTGTGATGGAAATATTGAAACAAAAAAAGTATACCCTTTTTCCGGTTGCTTTCTTATTTTTTCTCCTTGGTAGTTTGCCTGACTACCTTTTGAAAGGCCGTTTCTTCTTTTGGGATATAAATGAAAGTTCCTCTGCATTTAGTTATTTCTATTTTTTAGATCAATATTCGATATTTAATTTCTTTAAAAAGGATTTTAATAACCTGGATGGTTGGCAGCATTATCAATTTCCAAATATTATTTATGTGTTTCAAATATTTATCCATCCGGCCTTTATTTTTATTGGATCTATATTTTTGATTTTTTTCAGAAAAAAACTTTTTATTTTAAAGGAAGTAAAAATTTCACTTTTAACTATAGTTATATATTTAATATTTTTGGCAGGAAATGCATATCAAAGTGACAGGTATTTAATGTTTGCTCTTCCTCTTGTATTGATTTTTTATTATGGCATTTTTTTAGAGATAATAAGCAGAATTAAATTAACATTTAAAAAAATATTATTTATAACCGCTGTGTTATGCGGCCTTCAACTTGCTCTTTTTATTTACTCATTCAGAGCTACAATAGCAATGAACAGAAATGAAAAATCGATTGCAGAAACTGTGTCAACTTTACCCGTGGAATCAACGGTGTATACTTTTTCCATTGATGGTGCACTAAAAGCCTATCAACCCACAGTAAAAATATACGATATCTATTTAAACAAATTGGTGGATTCCGCAATAACAAACGGATACCTGTTATTTAATTATGAAGCCTTTTCAAAACAATTCGCGAATCTGAATCCAATGCAAAATTATCAATATTTGGAGTCGCATTACACCTTGCAGAGTGAGAAAAAATTTGAAAATGGGTGGGAATTATTACACATCAAATAAATTCCCTTATAAAATAAACTGCCATAACGATAACTGTTACAACTTTTATAAAAGTTCCCGCCAAAAATCCCACAAAACTTCCCCAGGCACTTCTCAACGCCCTTTTTTTATTTTTATTATCGTGCAAAATTTCACCTAAATAAGCTCCGGCAAAGGGTCCTATAATTAAACCCAAAGGTTGCGGCGGAATAAAAATTCCAAGTAGTGTTCCTACCATGGCACCTCTTTGGCCAGCTTTGGTGCCTCCATATTTTTTTGTGCCCCAGGATGGGATATAATATTCCAGTATTCCCTGGATCACAACTACTACTGCCCAAATGATCAGAAATTCGGTTGAAAATTCTCCAAATCGCGAAAAATGCAATAGCATAAATCCACCATAACAAATTGGTGGTCCGGGCAATATCGGTAAAACACTTCCGAGTATGCCTATAAGCATAAAAATTATAGCCAATATTAATAAAACAATATCCAAAGCCTTCAAAATTAAGAAGTGAAAGCCACTGTTGTTGTATTTTTGTGAAATAAATAAGATATATGGAAGTGGATTCAAACGACCCAAAACTTTCGTCCTGGGTTCCGGTAGATGCAAATAGCGATTTTCCAATACAGAACCTTCCTTTTGGAATTTTTAGAAAGGAAGAGGAACACCCGCGGGTTGGTGTAGCAATAGGCAATTTTATTCTTGACCTGCATGCATTGCAAAAGGAGGATTTTTTTGGAGCTCTTTTACTGGATGATAAGGTATTTTATAATCAATATTTGAATGATCTAATAAAAACCGGTAAATACAAAACGAGGGCATTGCGATTTGCAATTTCACTTTTATTAAGAGAAGAAAACACCTCACTTAAAAACAGGACTGATGTTTACAAAAAATTTCTAATCCCCATGGAGGAAGTAGAAATGTTACTTCCAATAAATCCGGGTGATTATACCGATTTTTATTCGAGTGAACAGCATGCAACCAATATTGGAAAAATGTTTCGTCCCGACAAACCATTATTGCCAAATTGGAAACATATGCCAATTGGATATCACGGTAGGTGTTCCTCCATAGTAAAAAGCGGAACAGAAATAAGAAGGCCAAAAGGGCAGACTATAATTAAAGACGGAGATGATCCTACGTTTGGCCCTACGAAACAATTGGATTTTGAATTGGAAATGGCATTTATCACGCATGAAGGAAAACCACTTGCAGAAATTATTACCACGGAAGAAGCAGATGATTTTATTTTCGGCATGGTGATCTTTAACGACTGGAGTGCACGTGATATACAGCGTTGGGAATATGTTCCTTTAGGGCCATTTTTAGGAAAAAATTTCGCTTCCTCCATTTCACCTTGGGTTGTTACACTTGACGCTTTAGAACCATTTCGTTTACCAAGTGAAAAACAAATTCCGGAAGTTTTAGATTATTTAAAGTTTGAGGGAGATAAAAATATCGATATCCATCTTGAGGTATATATAGCTCCGGAATTTACGGAGAAGAATCTGGTTAGCCGATCCAATTACAAATATATGTATTGGAATATGGCTCAACAATTGGCACACCAAACTTGCAATGGATGCAATGTTCGTGCAGCCGATATTTATGCATCAGGAACAATAAGTGGAAATGAACCAAATTCGTTTGGAAGCATGATGGAACTAACATGGCGTGGCGAACGACCATTAATTATGCACGATGGAACAGAGAGAAAATTTATACACGATTACGATACCGTTATTATGAAAGCATGGTGCGAAAAAAACGGTATTCGTATAGGGTTTGGAGAGGTGAGCAATAAGGTATATCCTGCTTTGAAATAAATTATAAATCATTATTAATTTGCAATTATTTAATAGTACATAACTAACTATCTTAATGTTAAGAATAAATCCTTCAGAAACTACGATGCCTAAAATGCATCAATATATTTTAGGTTCTGTTTCACCACGCCCAATTGCATTTGCTAGTACAATGGATGCAGCGGGAAATCCTAATCTTGCACCTTTCAGTTTTTTTAATGCTGTGGGATCTAATCCTCCTACTGTAATTTTTTCTCCTGCCCGAAGCGGCAGAGATAATAGCACAAAAAATACTTTGGACAATGTTGAGGCAACAGGTGAAGTTGTGATTAATATCGTTAATTACGCCATTGTTCAACAAATGAGTCTTGCAAGTTCTCCATTTCCGAAGGGAGTAAATGAATTTATTAAATCAGGGCTTACACCTATAGCATCAGAAATGGTTAAACCTTTTCGTGTAAAAGAAAGTATAATTCAAATGGAGTGTAAGGTGAAGGATATTTATTATACAGGAAAAACCGGAGGCGCAGGAAATATTATTATCAGTGAGATTTTATTGATGCATATTAACGAAGATATTCTAGATGAAAATGGCAGAATGGATCCACATAAAATGGATCTTGTTGCAAGAATGGGCGGAGATTTTTATTGTCGTGTTATACCCGAATCTTTATTTCTTTTACCACAACCTAAAGATACCTGTGGTATTGGTGTAGATGCCTTGCCATTTTCTGTACGCAATAGTAAAATATTAACGGGCAATGATTTGGGTCTGTTGGGAAGTTTATTTGAATTGCCGGAAAAAGAAGAGGTAGAAAAAATCAGCAATACTATTTCTTCCAATGCAACGGAAGAAGAAATTCATACAATAGCCAAAAATAAATTATTACAAAACGAAACAAAGGAAGCCATTAAAATATTACTTCTTAAAGAATATAATATACTTTAATAACTTCCTTTTATTCAAAATTAAACAAACACTATATGTGTACCTTCACCTGCAGCTCTCTGATAAAAATCGCCGATGGTAATGATATCTTCCACACCTTCGTAGAGATCATCTTTGTTAATTTTAAACATTTCGGCTGCTAATTTACATCCATGTAAGGTTACACCTGACGCAGTAAGAATATCCAAAAATTCGTGAATAGTTGGAAGATCCATAGCATCCATTTGTTTTTTCATCATTCGCGAAGCATAACTTTCCATACCAGGCAACCCACCTAAAAAAGTAGGAATATGCATTCCGGGATTTCCCACTGTTGCAATATGTAAATGTTCCAAGCGTTTTTTATGTACGGCATCCAATCCGAAGAATGTAAAAAATATTTCGGCTTCAATTCCTTCCATCCGGGCTCCATTTGCCATTATAAAACAGGCATAAACACTTTCAATACCTGCTTTTGACAATATGAAACACATTTTTTTAATAGGTTCTTTAGTGTCGACACCATTTATGGATGGTGTGTCTTTTATCAGTAGATCTTCCATATAATTTATTTTAACTGTGAATTAAATACAACTTACAGGTTTTGGTATTCCTGCTATTTTGGAGGCTTTTTTTAAAGGTCCATTTGGAAATAATGCATAAAATTCTTTGATATCTGTTACTCCGCTTGAACCAACTTTGCGTATGGTTATTGGAGTATTATTTTTATGCTGTTCCTGTAAAAAACTGATCACAGCCCAGTGTTTTGTGTCCAGTGTACCAACACCTTCCTGTTTTGCTATTTCTTCAGCAATGGTTTTATTCCATTGCGTAAAATCGGTGAGATAACCTTCATCATTCACCTTTATTGTTGCACCATTGATTAACTTTTCCATAATGTCATTTATTAATTTATTAATTTATTAGTTTATTAATTTATAGTTCGTGTGCGGGAATATGTTTTCCTGCTGTGGACATTTGTGGATGTATAAAAGGAATGGCTCGTCCATGCATTAAAACATTCCAGTATATCCATTTAAATCCGAGTTTACCCATGTGATTGAGCATTGATTCTTCCATAAGCGACATTGGTCCAATTCCTGGAAATGGAAACGACCCATCCACCGGTTCCTGATCGTAATTAAAATCAATTAATAATGCTTTGTGATTTCCAGTTTCCACAAAACAGTTTGCATGTCCGTCGTAATGTGCTTTTAATTCTTCTCCTTTTATATAATGGAGAATATTTTCTGTGAGTATTTCCGATTCGAAATGCGCAACTGAGCCCGCCTTTGATGCAGGTAAACTGGTAGCATCTCCAATTGCAAAAATATTCTCTTTAATTAAAGATTGCAATGAAAATTTATTGGTTGGCACATAATTCAATTCATCACCCATACCTGATCTGCCGACAAATTCAGCGCCTTTATTTAATGGCACAGTAACTAAAAGGTCAAAACTAACTTCAGTTCCTCCATAATCGATAAGTTTTTTTGATTCATTATCTATTTTCTCTACATTAAAATCGGTTACTAGTTTTATGTTCTTTTCTTCGATAAGATGACCGAGTTTTTTGGAGGCAAAGGGTTTGGTAAATGCACCGCTCAATGGAGTAACATAGGTAATTTCCACCTCATCGCGCATACCTTTGTGTTTAAAATAATCATCTGCAAGAAATACAAATTCCAAAGGAGCAACGGGACATTTTATTGGCATCTCCGTAATATGCACCACTAACTTACCACCTTCCCAACTTTTTAATTTATCATGTAATGCCTTCGCCCCTTCAAAGGAATAAAAATCAAAAATATCTTTATACCATAATTTTCCTTTCATACCTTCCGTTTCTTCCGGAGCTATGCTGCAACCCGAAGCAATTATAAGAATATCATACGGTATTTTAACGTCATTATTCAATAAAACAACATTATTTTCCGGCTCTATTTTTTGAATTTGAGAAGAAATAAATTCCACTCCATGTGGAATAAATTTTGTTATTGGTTTTTGAATTTCATGTTCCTCGTAAATTCCAAAAGGGAGAAATAAAAATCCCGGTTGATAATAATGAGTTGTTGCCTCATCTATAATTGTTATTTTCCAATCATGATCGTGTAACTTATGTTTGAGGTGATTTGCCATCATGGTTCCTGCAGAACCTGCTCCCAATATGACGATATTTCGAGTTGCCATAAAAATAATTTATATTGCAAAAGTAGTATTGATGTTAGCACAAGAAACATGAGATAAGTTTGAAGTTGAGATGATAATTATCACTCTGTGAGGTTGTAAGGTTATAGTGAAGTGAGAACGCATTTTCTTAAGGCGTGAAGCATGAAGCGTGAGTGAAATCCAATTATCATTGAAGCATTTAGATGCTGTGAGGAGTCATTAGTCAGGATGTAAAACTTTCGGTTTAAAGAGATCCAACTCATTACTCATTTCTCATTACTCATTTTCTTGAGGCGTGAGTCGTGAGTGAAATCCAATCATCATTGAAGCATTTAGCTGCTGTCAAGAGTCATTAGTCAGGATGTAAAACTTTCGGTTTAACGAGATCCAACTCATTACTCATTTCTCATTACTCAATTTCGTGAGGCGGGAGGCGT
>CAZXBG010000064.1:17369-21482 GCA_964638865.1 uncultured Chitinophagales bacterium
TAAAACTTTCGGTTTAAAGAGATCCAACTCATTTCTCATTACTCATTTCTCATTTCTCCCGTCCGACCGGGGCATCCGGGCGGGCATTATTCATTCGGTCAACCTTTAAGTAACAATCGGAGCATTCTCACCCCTCACCACTCACAATTATTTCCATTCCGGAAGTTGGGCCGGCATATTCCGTTTTCTTTTTTGCCATTGAATAGGTTTGATCACCTCCTCGTAGAGAAAAGAGATTGGATTCATGATTGGTGAAGGCGGTTTTGGTATAGTATCAATTTCGCCCGGAGATTTGAGGCCCGGAATTGGGGCCACAGTATATTGTCTGTTTTCCTGATATGCCAAAAATGCATCTCTGAAATCTTCCGGACTTGGCCAGGGATAAATCTCTACTAAATCCAAAGTAATAGTATCTTTTTTAAGAAAAACTGCAATAGATGCAATATTATCTGAACCCGTATCAGGAACTACATAATATTTTGGTTTATAACCCAACGCCGTAAATTGAATGGTATCCCGTTTAGCTACAACTAAGGAAAAAAATCCGTCCATAGTGGCATTTACCCCTCTGAATTCATTTTCGACTATTACTGTAGCATAGGATACAGGTATATTTGTTTGTTCATCCGTTATAATACCTGAAAGTTGTATTAAATTATTCTGGGCGGATACTGAATTTTGTAAAAAACAGATCAATAAAACGGGAATCAAAAACCGGGACTTTCTTGTGTGCAGCGACATTAATTTAGTTAACGAATATTGACGCAAGTTATGATTTGTTAGCGAATAATTGCTAAAATTTGCACTGAAATTAACTTAACTTAACCAATATGAAACCAGTGGAAGGAAATATACATCATCTCCGGGAAAATTACGAAAACGGCGAATTGGATATCACAAACATGTATCCGTCGCCGCTACTGCAATTTGCGTCCTGGTTTGAGGGAGCAGCAAAAGCGGACATTCCGGAACCAAATGCAATGGTTTTATCGACAGTTTCAGCCGAAGGAAAACCTTCCTCCAGAGTGGTACTTTTAAAGGAATTTAATGGGAATGGATTTATTTTTTTTACAAATTATAACTCCAAAAAAGGACATGATCTTCTTCAAAACCCGAATGCCTGCCTGAATTTCTGGTGGGGTAAAATGGAAAGACAAATTAGGATTACCGGAATAATTGAAAAAATATCGGAAAAAGAAAGTGACGATTATTTTTACTCCCGACCTATCGGAAGTCAGGCAGGTGCGATCATATCCCCCCAAAGCAGCGAAATTGAAAGCCGGGAATGGCTGGAGCAAAAATTTATAGCGGTACAACTATCAGGAAATATTAAAAGACCTGCTAACTGGGGAGGATTTATACTCATTCCTGATTCCCTCGAATTTTGGCAAGGCCGAAGCAATAGATTACACGACAGATTAGTCTACGAAAAAACCGAAAATGGGGATTGGAAGATCAAGCGGATAGCACCGTGAAAAGGAATGGAGAATGGAGAATGGAACAGCCGAAAAAATTGACAATTGATAATTGATAATTGACAATTAAACAGCAAAATGAAAGTGACTGCGACTGAGACTTTCAACTGAGACTAAGACTGCGACTCCTCCCTACCCTCCCTAACTCCGTTTGGCAAAAAACTTGTACCTTTACATTAAAATACAACTCGGTGGGTGCAATTTTAACTGACGTAAGAATTGATATTGACGAATTCATTGGTGATATTACCGGTGCGAGATTGGTTGTACATAATGATGATGTGAACACTTTTGAATGGGTTATCGAAAGTCTTGTAGCGATTTGCAAACATACCGCTGAACAAGCGGAACAATGTGCTTTTATTATTCACTTTAAGGGAAAATATGCCGTTCAGCAGGGAATGCGTGAAATGTTAAAACCCATGCGAGAGCAGCTCGTTGACCGAGGAATTAATGCTACAATAGAATAATTTCCTATGCCTGTTTGGCAATTAGATGAAAAATTACTTTTTCCGGATCCACAGTTTGCAAATGAGGATGGCCTGTTGGCAATAGGAGGTGATTTATCAATTGAGCGTCTAATGCTTGCTTACGCTTCCGGAATTTTTCCATGGTTTATTGAAGAGGAAGAAATTTATTGGTTCAGTCCGGATCCAAGATGTGTGCTTATTCCTGAGGAATTAAAAGTTTCTAAAAGCATGCAAAAGCTTATCAAAAAACAAACTTTTAGCGTTAGGTATGATCAGCAATTTATTAAAGTGATTAAAAATTGCAAAACTGTTAAACGCAAAGGGCAACGAGAAACGTGGATAGATAAAAATTTTATTGCTGCTTACACAAATTTATTTGAGTTGGGACTTGCACACTCCGTAGAAGTTTACGAAAATGAAAATTTGGTTGGTGGATTATACGGTGTTAGTTTAGGTTCCTGTTTCTTTGGTGAAAGTATGTTTAGTAAGGTTAGCAACGCAAGTAAATACGGATTTATTTTTTTGGTGAATGCGTTGAAAGAAAAAAAATTCACACTTATAGATTGTCAGGTTTACAATGATCACCTTGCAACTTTGGGAGCTAAAAAAATGGAACGCAGTATTTTTCTTGAAATGCTGGAAAAGGGATTGCTTGATGAAACCGCTTCAGGTGATTGGGGTTTGTTTTTGAAGGGAGGGGAGTGAGTGGGCGGTTGCAGTGGCAGTTTTATTCGCAGCGGGCGGTGGGCGGTGGGCGGTATGTAATATTGGATGTTTTTTCTTCGAATTAAACTTTCCATAAACTCTCTTGCGGGGGTTATATTAAATTCAATGATTAATTTTGATAGGTTGGAAAAAAAAATAAATATAAAACAGGAAAAATTCAGGCAATCCATTATCAATAAATGGCTGTTCAAATTATTTTTATTGCAAAAGATGCCTATTGCATTATTGGCGGGATTACAGGTTAGAGAATTGTCGCAAGAAAAAAGTGTGGTGAGTGTACCATTTAAATGGTTTTCTCAAAATCCGTTTAAGAGTGTTTATTTTGCAACGCAGGCAATGGCAGCTGAAATGAGTACAGGGGTTTTAGGATTGATGGCAATTGAGGGAGCATCTAAAAAAGTTTCTATGTTGGTATTAAATGTAGAAGGTAATTTTATTAAAAAGGCAACAGAACGCATTTATTTTACTTGTGAAAATGGACATGAAATTTTCAATGCAGTTGATATGGCTATTTCAAGTGGTGAAGGTGTAACAGTTAAAGCAAAATCTACCGGTAAATTAAAAGACGGCACTATTGTATCCGAATTTTTCGTTATATGGTCGTTCAAATCTAAAAAATGATTATGGTAAAAACTTATTCCCTCTTAATGCTTCTGCTGTGTTTTGTTTTTTTCAGTTGCAACAGAAATACCCCAAATAATGAAAAGGAAGAGGAATATTCTTCCAATAATAATGAAATTTTAGACAATTTCGATCCGTCTAATATTACAGAATCTGAACCCTTCAGAAATCAACCGAACGAATTTTGCAGCATCATTCGAAAATTAGAAGTGGAATATTATGCTCCCGGAAAAAAACTGGAGGAAAACAAATTGTATCCCGATAAATATTGTTTATTGGATGTATGTCTGGACAATATTAATAATGATGCATTAATAATTAACCTCGGCGACAGCGCCGAAATTGCAAATGCAACCTATGCAATAATTAAAATTTTTGAGACAGAAGAAGAAACACGTTCGTATGAAATTAAATATGCGATAAAGGATGTGGTTTATGGGGAATGAGGGAGTGGTGAGGGTGACTGTAAAGCAGTTAAGGCAGGGTAGGCTCAAAATAGATGAGGCAGCCTAATTTTTTAAGCTGCCTCCAATTCAATATTGTTCAGCTTTGATTAATTATTAAATAATGGCATTATTCAGAAGGCATATTTCCAGTTGCTAATTTTATTAGCATAATAAGCAATTCTAGCTTATCCTTTTTAAAATATATCTATGAAAATCTCCTCAATCAATCAAACCTCTCCACTTCAAAGCAGTTAGGCGAGCGCTATTTTTATTACAAGTAAACAAGGGTCAAATTCATTTTCTGGGGAGCATCTGTCATGTCAATATCATCATTTATCCTAAAAGTGGACATTCCTCTTTTTATAATTAAAATTC
>CAZXBG010000065.1:0-8866 GCA_964638865.1 uncultured Chitinophagales bacterium
ACTCATTACTCATTACTCATTACTCATTACTCATTACTCATTACTCATTACTCAACTCATCACTCATTACTCATTATTCATTATTTTTGCTCCAACTAAACCACAACGCATGACTTACCTCATACCACTCATCATCCTTGTAGTCCTCATTCTAATAATTATCGGACTATACAACTCCCTGATCAACCGCAAAAACCAGGTGGAAAATGCCTTCGGTTCCATTGATGCGATGTTGAAAAAAAGATTTGATCTGATACCGAATCTGGTGGAAACGGTGAAGCAGTATATGACCTACGAAAAGGATATTTTAACAAAGATTGTGGAATTGCGGGGTTCTATAAATGCAAATCCAACCATGCCGGCACAGGAGCGTATCGGAATGGAAAATCAGATGACCGGTTTGCTGTCTCAGCTGCGTGTTGCCGTTGAAAATTATCCCGATCTGAAGGCAAACAACAGTTTTATTCAACTGCAATCTGCCTGGACCGAGATAGAAGAACAACTTTCCGCTGCTCGCAGAACCTATAATGCTGCTATTACCGCTTATAATAATTCGGTGGAAATGTTCCCAACCAACATTATGGCGCGTATGATGAACTATCAGCGCAAAGAAGTTTTAACCATAGAAGAAGCAGAACGCAAAAACTTTTCCGCAAAAGTGCTTTTTAATTGATTTTAGACAATTTATTAAGCGGAAAAAATTTTCACACAAAACAAACTTTTTTTTAAGAAATTCGTTATCAATCATAATACAAAAAACTTAAATTCAGGAGTCAAAGTATCACAAAACCTAGAAGTCTCATTGTCAATTATCATTTATCAATTGTCAATTTTTTTTTTCGTCTAAAAATAAGTTACAGTACTTTTGCGTCTAATAACTAAAAAACAAAACTAAAACAATGATAGGAGCATACATTATTGGTATTTTATTCGCAGTAGCTGGTATGATTATCAGTGGCGTATTAAAACGTAAATTCAAAAAATATTCTGAGATCCCCGTAAGAGGCGGATTAACAGGAAAGGACATTGCAGAGCGCATGTTACAGGAAAATGGTATTACGGATGTGCAGGTAATTTCCGTAGCCGGAATGCTTACCGACCACTACAATCCGGTTAACAAAACCGTAAACCTGAGTGAGAGTGTTTATAGTTCAAACAGCATTGCAGCAGCAGCAGTTGCGGCCCACGAATGTGGTCATGCCGTGCAGCATGCACAAGCATACATTTGGCTTACTATGAGAAGTAAAATGGTTCCCGCAATGATGATTTCCTCCAAATATGTAATGTGGATCATATTAGCGGGATTATTACTCGTTAATTCGATGGGAACAACACTTTTGTTAGCCGGAATTATTTTATTCGGAATAACTACACTTTTCAGTTTCATTACACTTCCTGTAGAGGTTGATGCAAGTCGTCGCGCAATTGCCTGGTTAGAAGGTTCATCCTTAGCGGGCAGCATGGAAATGGGTAAAGCAAAAGATGCTTTGAATTGGGCAGGTTATACTTACGTTGCTGCCGCTTTAGGTTCTTTGGCAACACTTATTTATTACATCATGATTTACATGGGCAGAAGGTAAAGTTTTGTGCACAGGCGCAGTTTGGGATTAGTGGCCGAAATTATTCCGTTGACGACGAAGTTGTAGAGAAACCAAAATGATCAACTATGCGAGAAGCCCAAATTGTGCCTGTTCATTTTAAGCAGAGGCCCATTTGTTTATTTGATGTTGACTGATAGTTACTTATCATCATAATGAAACCGACATTGAATTATCGTACATTTTTGATCTCTTCCTTTTGTTCCGTTAATTCGATAAACTAATCTATGCTCCCCTGAAATTCTCCTTGACGAAAATCCCTTCAAGCCAAATTTCAGCGGTTCTGGTTTCCCAATTCCTTTAAATGGCTCTCTATTTATTACATTAATAAGCTCTTTGATTTTCAGAACAATGCTTTCGTCATTTTCAAGCCAATAAGAAAAATCTTCCCAAGCAATTTCAGTAAACTCAATATTCATGAATCTGATTCTTTAATTTATCCGATGCTGAATTTGGTTGTTTTTCCTTCAGCTATCTGGTTAATTGACTTTTGAAGTCTTGTTTGGTTGGCTTCAGTAGAAAGAAGATGTTCTGTTTCTTTAAGCGAATTATATTCTTGAATTGACATTATCACAATTGCATCTTCTTCTTTGCTTCTAGGAACAATGATAACTTCCATAGACTTTGAAACATAATCGAAGTATTCTTTCATTCCTTTTCTTAATGTCGAGATTGATATCGCTTTCATAGTATACAGATTTTCAACAAATGTACAAAATTATGTACCAAATAACGTACTTTTTTGGAAAAATCTTTTGGGTGACTGAGATGTAATAGTTTGCCCGCTAATTAGCTGCTTATACTATATTTGTAAAAGCGGGTTGTGTGAATAGCCCGCTTTTTTTGCGGTAGGTGCAGATGGGAATAAGTGAAAATTTAAAACATTCTCTCTCCGATTTACCCATGTCTTATTTTTATATGCCAAAATTTAACTGAAAATCAATGAGTTATAATCGAGCATAGTATTTTTTCTTCTAAATTCCTTGTTTTCAAAAAAGGGTCTTTCTATCTTTGCGTCCCCGTTAGAAAACGGTATTACTAAACAAAATTATAAAAGTGGATACGTTAAGTTACAAAACAAGATCGGCCAACAAAGCTACAGTTACCCATGATTGGTGGCTGGTAGATGCTGAGGATCAAACCCTGGGCCGTATTAGCGCCAGAATTGCAGCAATTTTAAGAGGTAAAAACAAACCTTATTTCACACCGCATACCGACTGTGGCGATTATGTAATCATCATCAATTGCGAAAAGGTAAAACTTACCGGCAAAAAAATGTTGGATAAAGAAATCGACTGGTACTCAGGTCACCCTGGTGGACGTACCGTTGTTAATCCTAAAATGGTTCTTGCCAAAACACCTGAAAAGTTGTTGGAACGCACCATTAAAGGCATGCTACCCCATACTAAACTGGGAAGTGCAATGTATAAAAAACTATTTGTTTATGCAGGTTCGGAGCATCCGCATGCTGCACAGAAACCAAAATCTTTAAAATTTTAATGCATGGAGACCATTAATGCAGTAGGCAGAAGAAAAAACGCAGTTGCCCGCGTTTTTTTGAAAAAAGGAAAAGGTGTTATCACCGTTAACGGGAAAGATTACAAAGAATATTTCGCAGCAAAACATTTATTGCATAACATAACCGATCCGTTTGACGCAGTGCAAATGGAAAACGAATTTGATGTGGTGGTAAATGCAACAGGCGGTGGCGTTAAAGGCCAGGCTGAAGCAGTGAAAATGGGAATTGCCAGATGTCTCGTAAAATTTAACGAGGAGCTCAAACCGGCACTTAGGTTAAAAGGATATCTTACCCGCGACAGCCGTATGGTGGAGCGTAAGAAATTCGGTCTTCACGGTGCACGTCGTGCCACACAATTCTCTAAACGTTAATCGAAAAAGCGAAATCAAATGGAAAAACTTAATTATAATCAGTTATTGGAAGCAGGTGTGCATTTTGGTCACTTACGTAAAAAATGGAACCCAAAAATGCTCCCTTATATTTTCATGGAAAAGAAAGGTATTCATATTATCGACCTTCATAAAACCATAGAAAAACTGGAAGAAGCAGCAGCAGCGCTCAAAAATATAGCACGCAGTGGTAAAAAAATCATGTTCGTAGCTACCAAAAAACAAGCTAAGGAAACAATGGAAGAACAAGCACGTCGCGTTGGGATGCCATTTGCTACGGAACGTTGGTTAGGCGGTATGCTTACAAACTTTACTACCATTCGCAAAAGCATCAAAAAATTACAAACAATAGAAAAAATGCTTTCTGATGGATCAGCAGAAAATCTGACCAAAAAAGAAAGACTGGTAATGAGCCGCGAACGCGACAAACTGGAAAGAGTGATCGGTGGTGTTGTTCAGTTGAACCGCTTACCTGCAGCTTTACTTGTTGTAGATATCGGACATGAACATATTGCGATTGCGGAAGCACATCGTTTAAATATTACCACGCTTGGTATGGTGGATACGAATTGCGATCCGAATAAAGTGGATTTTCCGGTTCCTGCAAATGATGATGCAGCAAAATCTATTGCTATCATTGTTAAATATCTTACCGATGCCATTGTAGAAGGTTTGGAAGAACGCGCCAAAAACAAAGAAGAGTTGGAGGAATCGCGCAATGATAAACCGGATGAATTTATGGATAAGGAAGAGCGCTTGAAAATGGAAGAAGAAGGCGGAGATAAGAAAAGAAAAGATTCGCGTTTCAATAGAGGCGGTGCCGGTGGAAGAGGTGGGACAGATACAAAGAGACCTCCTGCGCGCAAACCAATGCCACAAAGAAGAAAGTAAGAGTTATTATTTACAATAAATTTTAAACCCTTCCTCCTGTGGTGGAGGGGTTTTTTAAAATAAAAAAAGGAGAAACAAAATGTCAGTAACAATAAATGCAAGCGATGTAAACAAATTGCGTCAGGTAACGGGCGCGGGAATGATGGACTGTAAAAAAGCCCTGGAAGAAATGAACGGCGATTTTGAAGCAGCTATCGATTATTTGAGAAAAAAAGGGCAGAAGGTAAGTGAAAAACGCGCCGACCGCGAAACGAACGAAGGTATAGTTATAGCAAGTGTATCTGATGATGCATCTTACGGAACAATTTTCGGATTGGGATGCGAAACAGATTTTGTAGCTATTAACGCAGACTATATTGCATTTGCAAAATCCATTTCTGCTTTGGCAATGGCACAAAAACCGACATCTAAAGATGCATTACTTGCATTGGAAATGGATGGCAATACCGTTGCAGCTAAAATTGCGGATCAGGTTGGAAAAATTGGCGAGAAAATTGAAATTACTGACTATGCTTTAATAACAGGCGAAACTGTTGTTGGTTATAATCACTCTAATGGTAAAGTGGGTGTATTAGTTGCGCTTAATCAAAAAGGAGATGCAATAAATACTACAGGTAAAGATATTACCATGCAAATAGCAGCAATGGCACCAATCGCAATTGATAAAGCAGATGTTCCTCAGGAAGTGCAAACACGTGAATTGGAAATTGGTCGCGAACAGGCTCGTGCCGAAGGAAAACCAGAGGCTATTTTAGAAAAAATTGCAACAGGTAAACTGGAAGCATATTTTAAAGATGCTACTTTATTAAATCAGAAATTTGTAAAAGATAATGCCAAAACAATACGGGAAGTATTGGTTGGGGTTGATAAGGATCTTACGGTAACTGCCTTCAAAAGAGTTGCTTTAGGTTCTTGATACCAAATGCAGGAAACTTTAAAAACCCGATAACCTCGGGTTTTTTTAATGTACGGGGTTGCTGATTTATTCTGAATTTTCTTATCCTCTCTATGCAGCGGACAATTTTTGTTATCTTTACTTTCGAACCTTATTTAAACTGTAGCGACCATGTATAAATTGCACACACAATTCTGCATCTGGCTTTTGTTATTCCAAAGTGTAGTTTTTGCCGGTACTCAGAACTTGCAAATACCCTCTGCGAATAAAAAGCCATTGTATTTTATTGAAAATAAAGGGCAGATAAAAGATGCGGAAGGTAATATCTCCTCCGAGGTATTATATGTGATAAATCAAAACGACCTTTCGATATTTATTTATCGGGATGGAATTAGTTATACATTTCAACAGATCTCAAATACTTCATGTGACGCCAGCGGAAAAAATGAAAATGATGAATTGTCGGTAACAAATTACAACGACGAATTTCAAAAAATAACACATCGGGTAAATGTAAAATTATTGGGTACTAATGCTGCATCAACAGTAATTGCCTCACAACAGGCTTCCTATTTTGAAAATTATTATAATGATCCGCAAAATCCGGAAGGAATTACAAATGTTCGCGCATTTCAAAAGATCACAATTAAAAATATTTATCCCGGAATTAACTGGGTATTATACAATAATAAAAATGGTTTAAAATATGATTTTGAAGTGACTGCCGGAGCTGACGCTTCTTTAATTCAAATGGAAATACAGAATGCTTCTGCAACTTCTGTTATTTCAAACTCCCGATTTCAAATATTAACTGCATTAGGGGAAATAAATGATAACAATTTATTTTGTTATGAAAAAGAAACGAATAATGCTATTACTTCCTCATTCAAATTGAAGGATAATATTTTGAGTTTTAATTTAGATAATTACAATAAAAACAATACCTTAATTATTGACCCCGAATTAACATGGTCAACTTATATTGGTGGTGAAGGGGAGGATGCGGCCAATGCAGTGGCAATGGATGCTGATGAATTTATTTATACCTCCGGATATACCAGCAGCGCAACAGGAATGTCGGCATCAGGTTTTCAAATGTCTTACGGTGGTGGATCCTTTGATGCATACCTTGCAAAATTCGATAGCTTGGGAAATAAATTATGGTGCACTTATTACGGAGGAAATAAGTCCGATTATGGTACCAATTTGTGTTCCGATGCATCCGGGCATATTTATATAACAGGAACTACAAATAGTACAACCTTTTCAATTTTTGACGGATTCCAGAATTCAATTGGTGGAAGTTTTGATGCATTTTTGGTGAAATTTGATACAGATGGCAATCGCATTTGGTCAACTTATTATGGTGGAAATGGCTATGATTCCGGTAAAGGAGTTGTGGTAGATGGAGATAATAATGTTTGTTTGGCAGGAAGTACTACAAGCACAAATAATATTGCTTCCGGTGGATATCAGAATGTGAATGGCGGATTGTATGATGCATTTATCGTAAAATTCACAGCTGACGGAGATCGCTTATGGGGAACTTATTACGGCGGTTTAGCGGATGATGAATGCAGAGCTGTTTGTGTAAATCCTCTCAACGATATTTTTATTATCGGGCTCACAAAAAGTAATGCAAATATTGCATTGGGTGGATACGATAATTTGTATGCAGCAAATAATGATGTATTTATAACAAAATTTACTGCGGAAGGATTATTAGATTGGGGAACATATTATGGTGGAAATCAAGATGACAATGGCAACGGAATTCAATGCGACGAATTTGGTAATGTATATGTTGCTATTCAATCAAGTTCAACAACCGGATTTGATTGTAACGGCTATAATTTAACAAATAACGGTGGTTTTGACGGCGTTTTTGCAAAATTTGCGGGAGAGGGAAATTTGATCTGGGCAACTTATTTTGGTGGCTTGGCAGATGACTATGGCAAAGCATTGTATGTAAAAAATAATTTCGTGTATGCAACAGGTTACACCAGCAGTCCAAACAATATTGCAGATGGAGGAATTCAGAATACGATAAATGGATTGGCTGATGCTTTTATTGTGAAATTTAATTATGACGGGGAATTTAATTGGTCAACTTATTTTGGAAGTACAGGAGATGAATATGGAAGGGGAATTTTATCAAATAAAATTTCAACCATTTATTTTGTAGGAAAAACATTTAGCGCAACAAATATTGCTTATAAGGGTATGCAGGAAGTTTACGGAGGAGGTGTTGCTGATGGATTTGTTTTAAAAATTAATGAATGTGAATTCACCTCAACATATTATGCTGATGAAGATGGCGATGGATATGGTGTGGGAACTGATTCTACAATATCTTGTTTCCCAACTCCGGGATTTGTAAATAATTTTTTAGATTGTAATGATGAGGACAATACTATTAACCCAGCCTCTTTAGAAACCTGCAATGCAATTGACGAAAATTGTAATGGAATTATAGATGAAGATGTTATTTATACAACCTATTATACAGATAATGATAATGATTTATTTGGCGCTGTTGCAGATACGGGCACATTATTTTGTATAATACCGGGGGTGGGATTTGTTTTAAATAATACCGATTGTAATGATGGTAATGTTTTAATTAATCCCGGAGCTGCTGAAATTTGTAATAGTTTGGATGATGATTGTGATGTTTTAGTTGACGATAATGTTATTAATACAACAGTGTCTGCATCAGGAACTCTCACATTTTGCCAGGGAGGAAATGTAATGCTATCAGTGCAACCGGCAAGCACTTATCAATGGAAAAAGAATGGTGTAAATATAGCAGGAGCAACTAACCTAAATTATACCGTAACTAAAACCGGAAATTACAACGTAGTTATTTCTGTTACCGGTGGATGCAGCGCAACATCTGCAACTGTTGTAGTTACTGTAAATGTTAAACCGGCACCGGTTATCTCACCCTTGGGAAGTCTGGATATTTGTGCTACGGGAAGCGTTAAATTAAAAACGGCTTTAAAAACCGGTTCTGTATATCAATGGTATTTTAATGGAAGTAGTATTTCCGGAGCAACTTCTAATATATATATTGCAACTGCGGTAGGTTCTTATTATGTGAAGGAAACAAATACAACAGGTTGTAATAAATTATCGGCAACTGTAATTGTTACCTCTTCCTGCAAAGAAGAATTTGCTGATGAAAAGAAATCTCCACAATTAATAATTTATCCTAATCCGGTTAAGGATATCATTCATGTTAATTTGAATTTAAATTCAAACCTTAACGAAACAATAAACTTATTAATTATCAATGAGATTGGACAAGTTGTTTATCAATCAAATGCAGAAGTTAATTCCGGAATATTGAACACCACTATTAATGTTCCCGTAGAAATTAGTTCCGGCATTTATTTATTGCAAATTGTTACCACCGAAAATTTATTTTCGAAATCGGTAATGATAGCAGATTGATCAAACCGTGAGGGAAAAGTGGAACGCGGATGGCGCTGATTTTGAGGATCAAAAGTGGAACACAGATTTGCGGATAAAAAGAGGGGACGCGGATGACGCTGATTAGCCGGATAAAAAA
>CAZXBG010000065.1:8966-21111 GCA_964638865.1 uncultured Chitinophagales bacterium
AAGATAAAAAAAGGTTGTTTTAACAATGGACTTTAGTGCGTGGAATTTCGCAAAAGGGGAACGCGGATGACGCTGATTAGCCGGATAAAAAAAAGATAAAAAAAGGTTGTTTTAACAATGGACTTTAGTGCGTGGAATTTCGCAAAAAGGGAACGCGGATGACGCTGATTTGGCGGATAAAAAAAGATAAAAAAATGTTGGGGATGCAGATTGCTAATAATTAAGGTAACAAATGACTTTATTCCTTAGAGCGTTCGCCAACCCAAACCTCATCACAAAATATCCAGGTATCACCACCATTTCCGGGATGCCAGTCGGGCACTTTGCCGAAATTGTAGGCAACGAATTTTACATATCGGGTTTTGATGGCATTTAATTCCACTTCCACATTTTTAATTTCCTTTGATTCGTAATTATCTGACGGAGTGTTATTGACAATGGTTTTACTTAGTGTATATTTTACACCATCTATTGAAGTATATATTTCCAGTTTCGCCGGCATCCATATCCAGCTTCTTACATCTTGTAAAAATCCGGCTCCGGCTTTGTTTATTTCTTTTATTTCTCCGAGGTCTAAAACTACTTCCATATTTTCTTTTTGCCAGCCTTGCCACATGCCGGTTCTGAAATCTGCTCCACCGTGCATTCCGTCAATTAATGCCGTTTCGCCGCCGGCGGTGTACTGGGAGCTGTATTTTGTAAGATATTTTAAAGAATATTTATTGAGCAGTTTTTTAAAGTATGCCGTGACAAATCCAGTGCATGTCTCTTCATCAATGGTTTTAGGAGATAAACAATACATTGCCTTGATTGTTTTTGATTCCTCAATGTAAAAACTGTTTCCATAGGTAATTTTTTTGGAATTAGTTGTTGGATCACTACCATCTTCGGTAAAATAAATGGTTCCTCCTTCATTTACAGAACTGATTGTAACCAAGAGGGAATCGCTGAAAGCATAACTGGAAGCAGAAATAATTGGCACTACAGTAGGTATTTTGTATTTATTAAAATTTAAATTTTTTGGATTAAATGCTTTGTCGCGATCGGCAGTTTTATAAAATGTTAGTTTGCCTCCGGTATTAATTAAAATATGAAATACTTGTAAAGTTGAAATTGGTGTATTGCTGAATGAAATAGAATCTAAATAAATATTTTCCGGGCTGTTATTAACGGTATTAATTGTAAATGTTTTTCCATTTTCTAATGAAATCTTAACAGTATCAAATACAGGTAAACCAAAATCATAATTACCTTTACCTGGACTGACAGGATATAATCCGATTGTGCTTAATACATACCAGGCGCTCATTTGCCCGCAATCTTCATTGCCAATTAATCCTTCAGGCGTATTTTTGTAAAAATTACCCATTATTTTATTTAAATAAAATTGTGTTTTCCAGGCACTAGAGTAGGTATAATTATATAAATAAGCCATGTTGTGACTTGGTTCATTGCCATGTGCATACTGTCCAATCAATCCTGTAATATCAGATTGTTCTCTTCCTTTTGTAATTGGGGAAGAATTAAAAATACTATCCAGAAATAATTCGTTTGACGGAAAATTATTTTGAGGTACAAAGGTGGAATATTGCCATGCATTTGCTTCTGTATAATTAAAATTTACTTCCGCAGGATCGAAAGGAGAGTACCATCCACCATTAAATCGAGGTCGTGCATAATTTCCATCCATCACATTTTTGTAATTCAGTGACCTATTGTTGTAATACTCAAGTTCCTTGTTGTTTTTAGAACTTCTGTCGTTTAAATACATTAAGAAACTCATTTGCCCAATACACCAATCATCATAACTATACTCCAAAGTTTTTGAAACAGATTCCGGTTCTTCGTTGCTTTCTATAAACCCTTTTTCTTTGTAATATTTTAATCCGAAGTGATCGAGGTTGGCACTGTGTTTCATAGCCTCGTATGCGAGGTTCATGTCAAATCCCTGAATTTCTTTTATGGCTGCATCCGCAATTACGCTTACAGCATGATATCCAATCATACAATCTGTTTCATTGCTGCTGAGTTCCCAAACCGGTAATCTTCCTCCCTGTTCGTATTGTTTTAAAAAAGTATTAATAAAATCATTTGTTCTCTTTTGATCTATTATTGTAAGCAATGGATGTAATGCGCGATGAGTGTCCCATAAAGAAAATACAGTGTAATAATCAAAAGTATCAGCTATGTGTATCTTATTATCTCGTCCGCGATATTTACCATCCACATCTTCATAAATATTTGGTGCGAGCATGCAGTGGTATAAAGCGGAATAAAAAATCACCAGTTTATTTTCCGGATCTGTTAACGGTTTTTTTTCATCGGCAAGACTGGTAACCTCTATTTTTGATAATTCTTTATTCCAGATATCATCGGCATTCTTTTTTACTTTCTCAAAATCCCAATCAGGAATTTCTGCCTGCATATTTTTCCATGCACCCATACAACTTACCGGCGAAAGGGCGCATTTTACAATGATGGTTTTTCCACCATCCCCCAAAAACTGAAAAAAACTAGTTAAATGTGGACCGCTAATTATTTTAGAACCAAATTGTGGTGCACGAACCATTGCAGTATTGCTGCTATCTATGATCTCTGCATAATTAAAAGGTTCCGAAAATTCAATAGCAAAATATAACCATTGGTCCTTCGCCCAACTGGATGACCGGCGCAATCCTTGAATTTTTGTTGGAGAAATTATTTCTATATAAGATCCTTCTAATAATTTATCTCTGTGACGAAGATCTAATATGATATTTATTTTTCCGGTATCAGGAAATGTATATTTATGCATTCCAACGCGGGCAGTAGCAGTTAATTCTACGGGAATATTATCATCCTCCAATAAAACTGCATAATATCCCGGTTCTGCTTTTTCTGTTTTGTGTGAAAATGCTGACGCATATCCCTTTTTTGGATCATTATTTAAAATATTATTTAATTGTGGTTCGCCAACAGTGGGCATCAACAAAATATCACAATAATCGGCTACACCGGTTCCACTTAAATGCGTATGAGAAAATCCATAAATAATGGAATCGCTGTAATGATATCCTCCACAGCCATCCCAATCGTTGTAACCATCCGGACGGGTATCAGGACTTAATTGCACAAAACCAAAAGGAACCGTAGCTCCCGGATAGGTATGTCCATGGCCGCCGGTACCGATAAATGGGTTAACAAATTTGGTAAGGTTTTGTGTACTTGCTTTAAGACTTAATAATAGAAAAACACAAACAATACTTTTCATGTCATGAAGGTAGATGATTATGTAGAATCCTTTCAATTTGTTGTTGGGTATTTCCCCAAAATGTAGAAGTTTGCCCCAAACTTTATAAGGATATTTCAGAGTTTCAAAATAGACATTAACAAAATATTAACAATTTTCCAGTCTATACATAGATAATTTTATAATACATGTTTAAAATAGGGCAATCTGAATTATCCTTAATCATAAACACTTCACTATAAGTGTTTTAACCGTTTTGTCGCATACAAATTGCGCAATTTCAATTTAAGAACCACGAAGCACAGTTTTTATTTTATTTTTTTAAAGCCTTCTATGACAAGAAATTTTTCTCCTCTGCTTCTCCTTCTTTGTATAAGTATGTTTGTAAATGCACAAAAAGATTGTGCTCGTGACAATACCGGGTTGATTCCAATACCTGATTTGGGTGCAGGCAGCTACCGCGGATTTACAGGCGGTTTATATCCTGACGGTTCTAACGTGCGGCCAACTGAATATCTCAACGCCTGTATAGAACATGTTCAAAATATTAAGACATTAGATACAGATGGTAATTTTGATGAGGATGGAAGAATTGTAATGCTTGGTATTGGCGCATCGAATCCGGGAGCGGAGTTCAATAAATTTATGGAAATTTCAAGTTATTTTGAACCGAGAAATGATAAATTAACCCTTGTTAATGGTTGTGTTTCTTCCATTGGTATTCAAGATATGAATTATACTGCTGCTGAATACTGGGGAAACGTAATAACTCTTTTAGAGGATAATGGTTTATCGGTAGATCAGGTACAAATTATTTGGATCGAAGAGGAAAATACAGAAGTAGGCGATACTACATTTCCGGGTGCTGCCGAAACTTTAGTTACCGATTTTCATTTTTTATTGCAGGCAATTAAAATTATGTTCCCAAATACACAAATTTGTTATGTAACGGCAAGGGCTTATGCGGGATATGCGGATTCTTTAACGGAAGATATTACAAATGGATTAAAATTTCCTCGCGATTATTATAATGGTTGGGGATTAAAATGGTTCATAGAAAATGTGATCAATCATGAACTTGGTTACAATTACGAAGGGCCTTTAGCCGAAATTCCATTAGTTACATGGGGTTCTTATCATTGGACCGATGGATCAGTTGCACGTACGGACGGATTATTATTAAATTGTGAGGAAGATGTTGCAGAGGACGGATTACATTTAAGTGGTTCCGGAGAATCGAAGATGGGTGAGCATATGCTCAATTATTTTATTGCCGATACTACTGCTAAATACTGGTTCTTTGATGAAGACTATACGGGAATTTACAACAATGAAAAGGGAAATACGTCACTCCAAATTTTTCCTAATCCAGTTTCCGGAAATCAAATTCATATAAACTCTGATAATTTTCAGACAAGTGAAAAGGTGGATATTAATATATTTTCAATTGATGGCAAACAGATATTATCCTTACAAGAAAATTATACAAGTGATATTACGCTGTCCTTACCGGAATTAAATTCAGGTTTGTACAGGATCACAATGCATTCTGAAAATGCAGCAACTTCCGGTTCGTTTATTATTACTGAATAAATATATAGTTAATTACCCCACTTTTAATGTTTAACATTAGAAGTGGGATTATTTTTTTAATACTTATATAAATTATTTCAACTCATTCCAAATAAGAGATGCACTTCCTAAAATTGCGGCCTCGTTTTCTTTTAATCCGGAAGGAAGTATGGGAATTTTATTTTTGTAGATAGGCAATAAATAATTTTCAAAACTTTCGATGGTTGGTTTAAATATCAAATCACCTGATTGTGCTAAACCACCGAATAAAAATATTTTTTCTGGTCGGGTATAACAAACAGAATTTGCAAGTGCAAATCCTAATATCTCCCCAGTTTTTTTAAACGCTTCTAAGGAAATTGAATCACCTTCAAGTGCTTTATTATAAACTTCAGCACTGTCGATCATATTTCCTAAACTTGTTCTGAATTCATCCAGATTCTGATTTCGCAATAATTCGTAGTAGGTTTTCACTATTCCGGGTGCACTTACATATTGTTCCAAACAACCTCTTCTGCCGCAGGGGCACTCTCTGCCGTTTCTATATACAATAGTATGTCCAAGCTCACCTGCAAGACTATCATATCCATAAACTATTTTGCCGTCCACAACTATTCCGCTTCCTAATCCTGTGCCGAGGGTGATGAACAAATAATCTTTCATGCCTTCGGCAGCACCATAATACATTTCACCCATTGCAGCAGCTTTTGCATCATTAGTTAATGCAACGGGTAAGGAAAATATTTTTTCGAAATATTTTTTAAGTGGTATCACACCTGTCCATGGAAGATTGGGAGCAAAATCAATAGTTCCGGTATAATAGTTACCATTAGGAGTGCCGATTCCAACTCCGATGAGTTTCAGATCAAATGCGGTGCACTCCTTATTAGCCCATTTAAACAGGTCTTTAGGCAGTTTTTCAGGGTTTGGATAACCTTTGGTTTTTACCTTGTCGGAAATTAATATTTCACCATCTCGGGTCACCAAACCGAATTTTATTCCGGTTCCACCAATATCAACACCTAAAACTGCTTCCTGCATATAGAAAATTTCGGCTAAAATTAGTTATTTACTCAACAATCTCCGGTGGTAATTAATCTGACCGAGATGATAATTGAAATGTGCCAGCAAATAGGTGAGTATATAACCGTTTGTTTTTCCGGCTCCGAATTTATCAGTTGGATATACAATAAGAAGCGCTTCATCTGTTAAATTGGACAATGTGATATCCAGCATATTGATTGTTTCGCTCAGATCGTTCATGAGTTGCACTTTTGGAATATCCTTATCTGCAAATTCTCTGTCGCGATCGCGCAAATATCCTGTATCTCCTAAATAGGTCCCGATAAAATAATTTAAATTACCCATCAGATGTAAAGTGAGATTTCCGGCAGAATTTAATATCCCTTCCTCTACTCTCCAGATATCCTCCTCAGCATGATATAAACTTATTTCCGTCATCAGGGAATTCAAATTTTTAAGATATACCTCTTTAATTGTTTGTAGCATAATATTATATTTTTATTTTTGTTCAATTGCGAATTGCTGATATCCGTTTTTAATTTCCTCTACAACACCCGGATCAAGCAGTGTAGAAATATCACCTAAATTATGTGATTCGCCTTCTGCAATCTTTCTTAAAATTCTGCGCATTATTTTGCCACTTCTTGTTTTTGGCAATCCCGAAACAATTTGAATTTTATCGGGACGTGCAATTGCACCTATCATTTTTACTACTACACTTCTGATTTCTAAAAACAATTTGTCAGCATCCATTATTTTTTTATCACAAATAACAAATGCATAAATACCTTGTCCTTTTATATCATGTGGATACGCAACTACAGCACTTTCAATTACATCGGGATGTTCGTTAATGGCATTTTCCACTTCCGCTGTTCCGATGCGGTGTCCCGAAACATTTATCACATCGTCAACTCGACCAATAATTCGATAATTTCCATTAACGTCACGTTTGCAACCATCGCCGGTAAAATAAAGATCTTTAAAATGAGAAAAATAATTTAATCTGCATCTTTCATGATCGTTATACGTTGTGCGAATAATAGAAGGCCAGGGAAATTTAATGCACAAAAGTCCTTCTGCAACCTGTTCCGTTAATTCATTACCGGAAGTGTCCACAATTATTGGTTGAATTCCAGGGAGAGGCAAACTCGCAACACTTGGAATGGAAGGAGTAACATTTGCAATATTGGAAATTAAAATTCCACCTGTTTCCGTTTGCCACCAGGTGTCCACTATGGAACAGGTTTTTCTGCCGATCTTTTCGTGATACCAGTGCCAAGCTTCTTCATTAATAGGTTCACCAACAGTGCCTAAGGTTTTTAAAGAACTTAAATTATATGGTTGAATAAATTTATCGCCAAAAACCATTAATGATCTGATTGCTGTGGGAGCAGTATAAAAAATATTTACTTTATATTTATCAATAGTACTCCAAAATCTGCCTGCATCCGGAAAGGTTGGTATACCTTCAAATAATACGGTAGTGGCGCCATTTAAAAGGGGACCGTAAATTAAATAAGAATGTCCCGTTATCCATCCAATATCTGCAGTGCACCAATAAATATCATTTTCTTCATACTGAAATACATTTAAAAAAGTATATGCAGTATAAATCATATAACCACCAATAGAATGTACAACACCTTTAGGTTTACCCGTTGACCCGCTTGTATATAAAATAAATAAAGGATCTTCTGAATCCATTTCTACCGCGGTGAAACTGTCGGACATATTTTCCAATACATCCTCCCATAAAAGATCAATTTTATTATTCCAGGTAATTGCAGAATATGTTCTTTTTTTTACGATCACTTTTTCAATGGACACACATTTAGATATCGCTTCATCTACTACATCTTTAATATCAATTAATTTATTACCACGAAAAGCACCGTCGCTGCAAATTACCATTTTACACGAAGAATCATTTATTCTTTCGGATAGCGATAAAGCAGAAAATCCGGCAAATACAACAGAGTGAATTGCTCCTATTCTTGCACAGGCTAAAACTGCAATTACAAGTTCAGGAATCATTGGCATGTAAATGCAAATTCTATCGCCTTTTTCTATTCCATTTTGTACTAAGGCGTTTGAAAATTTACAAACGCTGCGGAGTAATTCTGAATAAGTAATATTAATATGTTCTTCACCAGGATTATTCGGTTCCCAAAGAATTGCATTTTTATCAGGATGAATTTCTGCCCATCTGTCGAGACAATTTTCTGTAATATTTAATTTCCCATTAACGAACCATTTGATATCCGGCTTTTGAAAATTCCATTGTAACACCGAATCCCATTTTTTTTTCCATGTAAATTCCTCCGCGATGCTTCCCCAGAATTGTTCTGGTCTTTCCACACTAAATTGATAAGTAGCTTGATATTCATCAGGGTCCTTTATTTTTTGCAACATAATCTGCTCTAAATTATTTATTTAAATTAACTTTAATGGAGGATCTGTATTAACATTTGGTGAAAGTTATGGACCTCCGCTTGGTGTCTACATCAGAAATTGCGCTGTACTCTTGTATAACTAGTTATTATGATAGATTTTTGCATTACAAATAACAATAAATCATGGATTTTACAATATTTGCCCATGCTGATGCATGGATAGCATTGCTTTCCCTTACCGCTTTAGAAATAGTTCTGGGTATTGACAATATTGTATTTATTTCGATCTTGTCCACCAAATTACCTGCGGAGCAACAGCGCAAAGCGCGAAGGATAGGGTTGGCCCTGGCTGTGATCACAAGAATTTTACTGTTATTTTCTCTGAGCTGGATAATGGGGTTGGAAAAGGATCTTTTCTCTATTTTAAACCATGGCCTATCGGGGAGGGATATTGTATTATTACTTGGCGGGTTATTCCTCATATATAAGGCAACAGTAGAAATTCATGCAAAAATTGAAGGTGTTGGCCATGAAAACAACCCAAATATTAAACGCCCGTCGTTTGCTTCAATAATTATACAAATTTTAATACTTGACATTGTTTTTTCGCTGGATTCTGTTATTACTGCGGTAGGCATGGTAGAACCTGAAATGCTTTCGGTTATGATACTTTCTGTAATAATAGCCGTTGTAATAATGATTGTTGCGGCAGATCCGATCAGCAATTTTGTGCAAAAACATCCAACGGTTAAAATGTTGGCACTATCGTTTTTAGTAATGATTGGAGTGAGTTTATTAATTGAGGGATGGGGTGGACACGTGGAAAAAGGGTATATCTATGTAGCCATGGGATTCTCAGTTTTGGTTGAAATGCTTAATCTGCGTATGAAATCAAAAAGTTTGCGGCATAAAATTCAGGATATTGCCGAAAAAGAACAAAAGAAGGAAAAGTAATTACGGCTGTTGCCTGTTTCCTGCTTGAACAACCATTTTATTCGCGATGCCATATGCGCCGGAAAATAGGAGGCAATGCTACCTATGGCAAACACAGTCAGAAAAACATTGAAATAACCTTTCCATTCTAATGCGATTGAGTAAGCAGTAACTACAATTGTGCCTTTACAAAGTATGTAAAGAATTAGAAAGATAAATACAAATCAATAAATCAAAAATTTGCGTAATAAAAGCTATAGTAATCATGCAATCCATTTATACTTTGAAAATCATATTGCCAACTGATGTCAAATATTAATGAAGGTTGCTCAAATGCGTAAAACAGGATATTTCGGGAAAGTTAAGGACCTCCGGTTGGTATTTACGTCAGAAATTGCGCTTTACTCTTGTATTACTAGTTATTATAATAGATTTTTGCACTTCAAATAACAATAAATCATGGATTTTACAATATTTGCCCAAGCCGATGCTTGGATAGCCTTGCTTACCCTTACCGTTTTAGAGATTGTTCTCGGTATCGACAATATTGTATTTATTTCGATCTTATCCACCAAATTACCTTTAGAGCAGCAGCGTAAAGCACGAAGGATAGGATTGGCCCTAGCTATGATCACAAGAATTTTACTGTTATTATCACTGAGCTGGATATTGGGGTTGGAAAAGGATCTTTTCTATATTTTAAACCATGGCATATCGGGGAGGGATATTGTATTATTGCTAGGCGGGTTATTCCTCATTTATAAGGCAACCACCGAAATTCATGAGAAAATTGAAGGAGTTGACCATGAAAACAATCCCAACATTAAACGCCCATCGTTTGCTTCAATAATTATACAAATTTTAGTACTCGACATTGTTTTTTCGCTGGATTCTGTTATTACTGCTGTAGGCATGGTAGAACCTGAAATGGTGATTGTTATGATACTTGCCGTAATAATAGCTGTTATAATAATGCTTGTTGCGGCAGATCCGATTAGCAATTTTGTTCAAAAACATCCAACCGTTAAAATGTTGGCACTATCGTTTTTAGTAATGATAGGGGTAAGTTTATTGATAGAAGGATGGGGTGGACACATTGAAAAAGGATATATCTATGTTGCTATGGGCTTCTCTGTATTAGTAGAAATGCTAAATCTTCGTATGAAATCAAAAAGTTTGAGGCATAAAATTGAGGATATCGCCGAAAAAGAACAAAAGTAATTACGGCTGTTGCCTCATTCCTGCTTGAACAACCATTTTTGTCGCGATGCCATATACGCCGGAAAATAGGAGGCAATGCTACCTATGGCAAACACAGTCAGGAAAACGTTGAAATAATCTTTCCATTCTAATGCGATCGGGTAAGCAGTAACTACAAAAGTGCCTTGGCCGGGTATTGTAATAAACCCGTATTTCATTTGAAGAAAACATAAAACGGAAGCGATTGTAAAACCAATGGTGATACTTACAAATGTTTGCAAAACACCCTGAATAAAAAATATATTTCTAATCGTAGTTTCGGATGCACCGAGGGACCTTAAAATACCAATATCTTTTTTCTTATCAATAACAAGCATTGCAATTGATCCTATCATATTAAATGCTGCAATAATAAAAATAAATGTAAGGATGAAATACACAGCCCATTTTTCAGTTTTCATTACACGATATAAAAACTCATTCTGCATGAATCTGTTCTTAATGATATAATCATCTCCGATAATCAATTGAATTTTTTCAATGATCTCATTTACATTCTTTTTATCAGTGGTTTTTATTTCGAGCGAACTAATTTCTCCATTCGGATATTCGAGTAATTCGCTGATAAATCCTAAGGAAGTTATTACATATTTACTATCAAATTCCTGTTGTATACGAAAAACTCCCATCGGCTGAATGCCCTTTTGTATAAAAGTATTGCGCGGATTTGCAGAGGGTTTGGAACCTCTTCTCGGCATAAATATTTGTATGGCGGGATAGTCCAACCCCAGACTTACGTTTAACGTAGAAGCAACACCCGAGCCTAATACAGCACAATTGAGTGTGTAATTTAAATAGGTGTAATCTAAAATATAATCGCCATAATAAACACTGTCGTCAACTGCAGTAACATATTTATACATGGTGTCCACTCCTTTAATAGTAGCAATATGTTCCTGTTTATTGTATGCGAGCAATACATTTTCTTCCAGCGTTTTTGAAATATATTCCACTCCTTCAATATTTTGTATTTGTACAATTTTTGCGCTGTCGGGTACAAATACTTTTCCCTTTGCAGCACTTATTGTAATATCAGGATAGAAAGTGCTATATAATCTATCAACAAGATTTTCGAAACCATTAAATGCGGAAAGTACGATGATAAGTGATGCGGAACCAATAATAATTCCAGTCATTGAAATGCCGGAAATAATATTGATAGCATTAGTTGATTTTTTCGAAAAAATATATCGCCAGGCTATCCGAAAAGTAAATCTCATTCAGGGTCTTTATTTTTATCTTCCTGCGTTTTTTTAAATATTTCTTCCAACCGGAAAACATTATCCAAAGTATCATCCAGAAAAAACTGTATCTGAGGAATGATCCGCAATGAATTGCGCATATTATGTCCGAATCGTCTTCTGATATCACCGGAATTTTTATTCAAACTATCAACCACCTGTTCTCCAACTGTTATATCCCCAAAAACACTGATATGCACTTTGCAGTCCTGAAGATCCGGTGTTATGGAGGCCTGTGTAACGGTCACGAACTTATTGCCATAGTAATTTGCACCCTCTCTTTGCAATAATGTGCCCATTTCCTCCTGAATAAGTTGTCCTAACTTCTTTTGTCTTCTGCTATCCATAAGGATGCTAAGTTACGGCGTTTATTGCAGAGAGGAGTGTCAAAAGAAGATTTTCAATTGTCGATTGTCAATTTAATTAATTTGAACAGCCGCATTAATCAGGAGTAAAAGTTTAAAGCTATATTAGATCTACTCATTACTCAT
>CAZXBG010000066.1:0-21082 GCA_964638865.1 uncultured Chitinophagales bacterium
ACTCATTACTCATTACTCATTACTCATTACTCATTACTCATTACTCATTACTCACCCCACACCACTCAATATTCAATCCACAGATTTGCCGTTAAACGGATTAAAAGCCCTGTCTCCTGTATTGATGGTTTTTGCTCTGTGGATAGTTTTATTGCCATATTTTTTATTGATGGCATCGAGTGCTTTGTAGAGATTAATATTTTCTTCCGTGTCGTTAAACATATCAATTTGTTGTTGCCCATGAGTTAAATTGCTAAATCGCACGCCTATTAACCGAACAGCTCTTTTTTCGTTAAACATTTTGTGTAATAATTCCTTTGTTTTCGGAATAAGAATATTATCGGAAGATGTTGCATTAAATGATAATTGTTGAATAAATGTTTCAAAATTGGAATAACGCATTTTAATTGCAACACAACCGGTAAGAAAATTTTCCTTGCGTAATTTAAAACTCAATTGTTCAACAAGGGAGATAACATAGGTTTCTAAATATTCCCCATCCGTTATATCTTTTTCGAAGGTGTTTTCTGAAGAAAGAGATTTTCTATCGGTATACGGAATTACCGGATTGGTATCAATACCATTTGCTTTGTTCCATAAAGCGATACCCATTTCTCCAAAAACTTCTTCCAGTTTTAAAACATCATATTCCTGTATATCCTTCACTGTTTCAATTCCCATTGCTTTGAGTTTTGGATACGTTTTATCGCCCACTCCGGGAATTTTGGTGATATGTAATTTTGAAAGAAATTCTTTTTCTTTTCCGGCTTCTATATGTAAAAATCCGTCCGGTTTTGCTTCACCCGTTGCAATTTTCGCAACGGTTTTATTGGTAGATAATCCAAAGGAGATGGGCAATCCGGTTTCCGATTTAATAAGATCTCGCAACTCCTTTGCAAGTGCAAAACTTCCGAAAAAAGTATCCATGCCACTCAGGTCGATATAAAATTCATCAATGGATGCTTTTTCTAAAAGAGGAACTCTGTCTGTGATAATATCAGTAACTCTTTTCGAATAATCGGCATAATCATGATAACTCCCCGGAATAAATATCGCATCAGGGCATAATTTTTTCGCTGTTATGGAAGACATTGCACTGTGAATGCCAAATTTTCGCGCTTCGTAACTGCAACTTGCAACTATTCCTCTTTCAGCAGTGCCGCCAACAATAACGGGTTTACCTTTTAAAGTTGGATCTTTAATTACCTCTACTGAGACAAAAAAAGAATCAAGATCCATATGTAAGATTGAACGATGCAGGCGGAGAATTTAGTAGTTAGTATTTTGTAGTTAGCATTTAGATTTGGGTTTCGTAACATTAATTATCCATTTGTTATTATTCGGGCAACGGGGTATCTGTTTTGTGATTTTTCGTGGTAGATAGAATTTTCATATACAAATCGCAATTGAGCCCAGCCGTTTGCTGCAAATTCGGGATCTGATTTTTGTTTTTCGGTTAATTTTGTTTTTAGTGCCGGGTCATTTTTTATCAAATCAGCAGCTATATCCTCAAATACATAATCACTGAACCATTCTTTCTGCATTAAGATGGCATCAAAAAAACCCCATGCAAAAAACGAATCCGGTGCCCGAGGTTCAAGAGTTTGAACGATATAATTATTGCTTTCCTGATTTACATATATCATTACATCCCCTTTGTGATATTGTATTTTTTGGATCTCTGTCCTAACCTTAATATCACTGTGTAAATAATGCCCTTCAAAGGAATTAGGAGTATTTGTAAAATCTTCAATATAATATACTTGCACCTCCAGAACAGTATCATTTAGTAATGTAGTCATTGCGATTTTATTTAAAGTTAATCGTTCAATAACATGACGCCATGCATGGGGAATGATATATGCTTTCGGTGCAGTAATTACCTGATCAGGAGTATAAGTATCATAAAACGGAATATTCTTTTCAAATGGCTCGTTTTTATCATAATATAATCTCTGCAGACCGGTCACTTCACTTGTTTTGTATTTTGCTTCATATCCTTTAAATAAAAATAATTCCTTATTATCCATATCAAGTTTCCAATTAATTACAAATTCGCTTGCATTTTTGCAATTGGTTTTTGCCTGATTTCGTATGGAAATTATTTCTGAAGAATGCGAATTTGAATATTCAATATAAACCTTCAATAAATTGTAAGTAGATTCAACGCGCTCGGGATAAGGTTTTAACATGTGCGTTTCGGGCATAAATCCGAGTGTGTTAAATAAAGCAGTATAACCTGTGGAATACCTGCCAAGATCTAAAAATCCACTGATACCATTATCGGGTATTTTATTAATTTCATTAACATAAGGGCACATTGGAAATCCGGTTTCTTTCATTGATGAATACAAATGAGGAAGCATAGTTTCTTTTAGGTATGTTCCTAATGGTGCTGATAATTTAGAATGTTGGGTAGCAATTAACGTCATTACATATTGATAATCTGCACCATTGCTAACATGGGTATCTACAAAAACATCGGGATCCCATGCTCTAAAAATTTGGGTAAAGGATTGTGCATTTAATGTTTCACATTTAATAAAGTCGCGATTGAGGTCATAATTCTGCGCGTTGCCTCTAAATCCGAATTCTTCAGGGCCGTCCTGATTTACCCGCGAAGTGGAATTTCTGTTTAATGCACCATCAATATTATAAACCGGAATTACACAAATAACAAGATTTTTTAACTGTTCCTTTAAGTTTTTGGAATTAGATAATTCTGTTAGCAATTTTAGACAGGCGTCAATTCCATCGGGTTCACCCGGATGGATACCATTATTGATCAATAAAATACTTTTCCCCTTTTTATGGATGATGTTCGGATTAAAGTCTTTATCGGTATCGATCACTAATAAATGTAATGGTTCACCACTATCTGTTAATCCATATTCCATTAATTGTGCATATTCCCACGATTTCACCAAATTTTTATAGAAGGAGATTATTTCATTGTATTGTGGTGTTTTATTCGATTTGTAAAGTTCTGTGATCTGTGATGAAGCCATATTGGTGATATTTATAAAAATGGTTAAAAAAAATATTAATCGCATACCTCAATTTTATGCTAAGATAAATAAATCTAATCCATTTAGTAAAAAAAACCTCTCGGTATAACCGAGAGGTTCAAAACATGCGGTTTGGTTAGAATTACTCTATCACTTTAACACCTTCATCTATGTCGAATACAAGTTTTAACGAATTCGATTTTTTAAAATTCATATCTGCTTTATAAATAAAATCCTGGCTATATTGGTTTTCTATGGTATGTTTTTCCCATGCGTTTTCATAAAATGCATAGTTTACAATTTCAATATTATGCATTCCTTTTTTTGTTTTAACTGTTATTGAATTTGGTTCCGATTCTTTCTTAATTGTAGAGGTTCCAACTAATACACCATCCACGTAAATTTCAGTTTTAGTCTGGTGGTCATACCCTTCTTCAATATTTGCGAAGGAATAAGAGATAGTAATTTTTGCCTTGCCTAATTCAGCATTTGAAGGGCCTTTGGCGAATCCAAAACTCAAAATGGCTACTAATGCCAATAAGAATACTTGTGGTCTTTTCATAAACGAATTATTAGTTTTTGTAAAAATAGTGATTAAATTTTAAATTTATATATACCATCGGTATATAGTTGGTTTATTAGCGCAAACATTTTATTAAAATCATCAACAGAATTAACAAAATCAATTTCGCTTACATCTAATATTAATATTGTACCGGATTTTCTATTTTCAAATTCCCTTAAATATACATCCTCTATCTTTTTGAGATAATCTTTTTTTACACTTAACTCAAACTCGCGTCCGCGTTTATAAATATTAGAAACGAGGCGATCAAGATTGGAATGTAAATATATTATTAAATCGCTTTTTATCACCTTAGGATTGAGAATGTTGAATATTTTTTGATACAATCCATATTCGGCATCGTCTAAATTTACACGTGCATATAAAAGAGATTTTGTGAAAAGATAATCTATCACTACCGTTTCCTGCGCGTCATCTGCTTCTGATAATTCCGCTTTTAATTGTTCGTAACGTTCAGCCATAAAAAACATTTCCATTCCAAGGGCATATTCTTGTTGTTTTACAAAAAATTTTTGTAAAAATGGATTGTCGGCAAAAGTTTCTAAAATCAATTTAGCATTATATGCTGATGCCAATTTTTTTGCAAAAGAAGTTTTTCCTGATCCAATGTTTCCTTCTACGGTAATTATTCTGCGACTCATAACCTTACAACTATCAAATATTGGCAAAAATACAGCAAAAAATTAAATGGACTCATCCGTTTAATTACAGAGGTAAAATTGTATTAAGAAAATACAGAATTTCACCTTTTACGAATAAAGAAACAAAAGTGTTTACGATTAAAACTGATAAACAACATCAACTGGATTAACAGTTAATACATCTTGGCATTCCTGATATAATTCGTTAATTGTTTTATGCAGAACAGGATGTTCAAAATTACCTGCAATTTCTTTTAATGGTTCGAGTGCGAATTTCCTTTCGGCAATATGCGTATGAGGAATAGTAAGTACCGGTGATTCTATCGCAAATTGGTCGAAAAATAGAATATCAATGTCGATAACTCTTGGTGCCCATTTCTCAGTATTGTCTCTTCCGAGCAAAAATTCAACCTGTTTAATGAGATGCAAAGTTTCTAACGGCGAACAAGGAGTGGCAATTTTAACAGCCTGATTATAGAAAAGAGGCTGATGAGGTTTACCCCAGGGTTCTGTTTCAAAAACATGCGATTGTGCATCCACACGACCGATAAACATTCGTATGGCAGCGGTGGCCTTCGAGAGATTCTCCGTCCGGTTACCTAAATTTGTACCCAACAATAAGTAAGCTATATGTTCCGTCATCATTTGCTGTGAGGAGTTGATTACGAAATTAAAACGTTTCAGCTCGAAATATAGTGCTATTTTGATAAAAAAAATAAAATTACTAAAAAATTAATATGAAAGAGTTCTTCCGTTCCTTCTTTGCCTCCCTTTTGGCTTTTTTTGTATTCTGTTTGCTACTATTCTTTATAATAGCCGGCATAATTTCAGGGGTTTCACAACAATTTGACACTCCTAAAACAAGTGTTAAACCCAATTCAGTGCTGCGTATTAGCACAAATTATAGTATTGTAGAACAAACTCAATCCGGTATGCCTTCGGGTCTTGGGCTTCTTGGATTCAATGGAGATCAGGGCATGGGACTTAATGATATACTTATCAACATTAAGAACGCCGAAACAGACGATCATATTAAAGGGATATACCTTGAATTGGGCCTGAATCAGAACGCATACGCTACATTGCAGGAGATCCGTGATGCTTTGGAGGACTTTAAAAAGAACAGTGGAAAATTTGTTGTGGCCTACGGTGAGGTAATTTCCCAGTCGAGTTATTACCTAGGTTCAGTTGCTGATAAAATTTATATGAATCCCTCCGGGGCGATAGATTTTAAAGGGTTAAGTGCGAATCTTACTTTTTATAAAGGAACTTTAGATAAACTGGGTGTAAAAACGCAAATTTTTTACGACGGTAAATTCAAAAGTGCAACAGAACCTTTTCGTGCAGATAAAATGAGTGAGGAAAACAGATTACAACTGGAGGCGTTTTTGGGCGGATTGTTTAACGAAAATCTGAACGAAATAAATTCTTCCCGGTCAAGATCAATCGAACAATATAAACTAATTGCAGACAGTTTGCTTGCATGGCATCCTGAAGAAGCAGTTCGGGTAGGTTTGATAGATGAATTAAAATATTATGATGAAGTGGAGAACGACCTTAAAACCAGATGTGGGTTAGGGCAGGATAAAGAACTGGAATTTGTTACCATGAAAGATTATAAATCTTCCTTTAAACAAAAAAAAGATGCCGATTCCGATGGAACGATCGCAATTGTATATGCTGATGGAACAATAGTGGATGGAAAAGCAGATAATGGATTTTTGGGTTCTCAAAATTTCATGGAAATGATGCAGGAGGTAAGAAATGATAAAACGGTAAAGGCTATAGTGCTGCGTGTAAATTCACCGGGTGGAAGTGCAGTTGCAAGTGATATCATGTGGCGGGAAATAGAGATCACAAAAAAAATAAAACCCATAATTGTTTCCATGGGTGATTATGCAGCGAGCGGAGGTTATATGATATCCTGTAATGCAAATAAAATTTATGCGCAGCCAAATACTTTAACAGGAAGTATTGGCGTGTTTTTGATCATTCCTGAAATATCTGGATTTATGAATGATAAATTAGGTATCACCTTTGATACTGTCAGCACATCACAATATGCCGATTTCCCTTCCCTTACAAGGCCTTTTTCTGAACGAGAAAGATTTATTTTGCAATCAGGAGTGGATTCCACTTATCTCAATTTCAAACGCATGGTAGCAAATGGTCGCAATATGACTGTTGAGCAAGTAGAGGAAATTGCACAGGGAAGAATTTGGATCGGTGCAAAAGCAAAAGAAATTGGATTGGTGGATGAGATCGGTGGAATTGATGAAGCAATAAAAGGTGCCGCGGAATTGTCGGGATTAAAAGCATACGACATAACAGAATATCCAAAACAAAAACCAAGTATACTCGACGGAATTATTACCAATTTAACGGAAGAAACAGAAGCCTCTTTAAAGGCCGAACAACTCGGAATTTTATATCCACATTATATAGCTGTAACCGAATTGCTGAACAGACCGGTAATTCAGGCAAAATTGCCTTACGAGTTAGTGATAAAATAGCTTAGTGAAGTTTTTGTATTCTGCAGTCTATGTTGCGCCCTTAGTTTAGTTTCTCTATTTTATTTATCTTTACACTAATAATTTCAGACAATGCAACCCAACCTCGACGATAAACTCTGGAAAATGGCGCAAAAACGCGTTTCATTTCGCAGGCATAGTATTGTTTTTATTCTTGTAAATATTGCACTGATCGTAATCTGGTATTTGAGCTGGGATCAAAATGCAGTGAGAGGCCCGCTTACTTTTTGGTTTCTGTACACTTTTTGCGGGTGGGGTATTGGTCTCGTTATTCACTACTGGAATGCATATCACGATGATGAGAGTTCTGTGGAACGCGAATACGATAAACTAAAAGAAAATAAAGTTGTATTACCCGAAGAAAAACCGGCAGAACAAATTAAATCGGGAACAGAAAATCAATAATATTCAGGGAATAATTTCTACTGTATATTCTTTAAGGTAAAAATTACCTTTAACAGGGCCATTTTCTGTATGTGCAACAAAAACATACATCCCTTCAGGATAATCGGAAACATTTAAAAGGAATTTATTTGTAGTAAGGGTATTTATTTTTTCCGACAAAACTTTTTCTCCTTCCAAATTATAAATTGCACAATTCAGATCATTTTGTTCTACTCCCGGAATTTCAATTGTTATACTATTTGTTGAATAAGCAGGATAAAATTTTATCGCCTGTTTAACAGGCTCGCTGTATGGTATATTATTGTCAATCGTATGTCCGGTCTCTTCCGGGTCGCAGGCATCCCATTGTGCTCCATCTTTATACCACCAACTGGAAACAGTATCTGTTTCGTAAAAGTTGATCAACATTTTTGCTTCCTTGTATTTGCCAATTTCTTCTAAATGAAATCCTCCACCGGTATCATCATCCCTGTAATCATCACAAGGCCATATGAGAAAATCTCCACCTCTTGGATTAACACCATCTGCCCAAAAGTATGGTCCCCAATTTACATAGGGAGCAACTTTTCCTTCGCCTTCAAAATCTAAAGCAGGATCTCCGTTTATTTGACGTTCAATAAGTTCTTTTATCGCAAGATTTCCCCAATATCCTTTAGGCTCAACAAGGAAATCAAATAACTCGTGATCAGGATGCGTATATCCCGTATAATGAAATCCGCTTAAAAATACCATTTTAAGATTAGGCATACTATCGAGCATAATCTGCATTAATCTGGTATACTGATCTGCAACATAATCTACATAATATGGCAGATCGGATGATTCTAACTCACTTTGTTCCAATATCCAAACTACCTGAACCTGCTCCCAGGTATCGTCGCGGTTAAATAAACGTCCTTGTAATTCATCCCAATAAAAAGTAGAGGTAGAATCTATCATATCGTGTAGATCTTTTCCCCCATAAAAAAGACCTTTTACATTCATACAGGGATTGGTTCCTTTCCAATCATAGTGTTTCATAGTATCTATGAACATATTATAAGCATTTGAGGCATTGGATCCTCCCATCCCAATAAAAAGTACCTGTCCGTTATCGTAATTCACCACACCGGAATCGTTTAATGGCTCAATAGTATGAGAGATATCGATGCCCTTTTGCTGGTGTATAGCCGGACGTTCATTACTTCCACCAGGATATAAACCTCCCTGAATACCTTCATAAAACCCTGTGCCCAAATCGGTTAGCGGAATTAGTCCCGAATTGTCATTTTCGCAATTGAGAGTCAATTGTGAATAAGTATACATGGGTAAACCTATCAACAGGAGTATGGAGATGATCTGATTCTTTTTCATTTGTGGGTGTATGCAAGACAAATTTAAGATTTTAATTGAAAATCGGAAAAAAAGTCGGAAAACCAGAGGTGTCATAATTGTCGGAGTACCCAATCCTTCATTAAAAATTTGCTTTCGTTTACTTCCTTTCTAACTTTAGCAGCTTTTTTTTGATCAGGGTCTAGTTTTAATTTAATTAAAAGACTTGTAAAATTACAAAATGTAATCCCCGATTTACGAATTTCAACTTCAATGGATTCAGTATTATAATTTATAAAATGTTTAAAGCTGTCAATATAGGATGACAAAGTTTGATATTCGCCATTTTGAAAATAGATCATGACCTGTAAACTGCGGATGCTATATTTTATTACTACATTTTCTGTTTCAATCGGCAATAAATAATTATGCGCAGTAGTAAGGTCACCCTTATAAAAACTGATCCATGCATAACATAAATTTTGTAAATGGTTCCTTAAGTTTTTTGTGATCTGGGGCGAATATTTTTCCACCATTTCTTCGGTATACGAAATTTTTCCCAGGGCTAATGAATTTTCAACAATATTGATGAGAGAAGTATATGCAAAATCAGTGTGTAATTTCCATAAATTATTTTTTATGCGGAACTCATAAATTTCAAACATTTCGTTTCGCCATCCCATTTCTCCTGTTTCTACTTTAAGTGCCAGATAGTCAAGCAAACCAATAAGGAGATTTGATAATTCATTCACCGGAAGATTTACTTTATTTATAACCAACATTTCTTTCAGATCAAAATAATATTTCTCCTCCATACTTATGATTAATTTAGTTGTAAGATAATATGCCGTAACAAAATCATCCTTACTCGTAAGTCCATTTTCATAAATTGCAAAATAATGATCAGCTTCGCGGTAATTAAATGGTTTTTTTAAATATTTGCTAGCTCTGTAATCATTGAGAATATGAAGAAATAATTTACCCAAAGCAAAATCCACTATTCTTTTTCTTGCTGCTTCATTCAACATTAATTTTGAAATGCGCTCGTGTTTACTTCGGTTTCTTCTGATCCCCAGTCTAAAAGTATTATCATCTAGCCTTATTCGATGGTTTAATTTAGCTGGATAAGATAAAAGAGAATTATCAATAACATGAGATAAATTTATTATGTTTTTTTCCGACATTCCGAATAAACCATTTTCTATGAGTATCTCATTCTTTAATTGCAATATTTCTACCGGCGATCGATGAAATTGTTCCTCCGCTAAAAAATTTAAGGTTACCTCCATCATGTCGGAACATAAATTACGATAGTATGGAGCATTAAATGATTTACCCGAAACTAAGTAGCATATTTTTTCTTTTTGCGTTTCATTTATCTGAAATTCCGGTGCGTAAACTTTTATTGCCTCCCAAAACAGTATTAGCGTAATCTTTTTGTTAAAATAGGGCGAATTTAAATACTCCGTAAAGGATTTAATCTCCTTTTTCGTAAACTTTTGTAATATTTCCTGCAGTTGAGTATTTTGCATATACGAATATAGGAAGTTTTTTGGAAAGATAGAAAAATTTATAATTTGTTAATGTTGATTTGATTTCATCATCCGGCATTTGCTGAATTCCCGGTTTTGGCTAGGGTTGGGTTTTTGTTTGGGTTAAAAGGGTTTAAAATGCTGAAAAGCAAGAAAGGTTGCTCTGCATGGTAAATCTAACGTTGTTCCAAACTTCCCTTGTTAATTCTCCATTCCTTCTGCAATCCCCATTTATTCTCTTTGATTTATGATTAAAATATCACTTAATTTGTGCTGTAAAACTCTAAACAAAGTATATGAAAAAATGCTTATTATTCTACTCTCAGTTCTCAGTGTATTGCAAGCTCAGCCCGTATTAGAGCTGGTTGAAGACATTAATCCGGGTGAACAAAATAGCGACCCGGGCTTGTTCGTAGAAATAATCGGTATAGTGTTTTTCCAGGCTTATGACGGTTTAAATGGAATTGAATTGTGGCGAACAGACGCTACAGAGGCAGGAACCTCTAGGGTAAAAAACATAGGTGCCGGCGCCGCGTCAATGTGCGAATTGGTTTGGGGTTGCGGAAACGAATATAGCGTTATGAATAACATTTTATATTTTAGAGCTACAGATAATATACATGGTGCCGAAATTTGGAGAAGCGACGGAGCTGAAGCGGGAACTTATATGCTTAAGGACATAAACCCGGGTATTAGTGATTGTTCCAATTCTTTTTTTATGTCGGGGCAATATTTTGCTGTTATGGATGATATTTTATATTTCGCTGCAGATGGTGGTGGAAACAATATTGAACTTTGGAGAAGTGATGGAACAGAGGCCGGAACTTATTTAGTAAAAGATTTTGCCGTTGGAGGGAGCAGTGTTCCTGAATTTATTACTGCAATCGATAACAATATTTATTTCAGATGTATAAATGGAGCCGGAGAATCTGAATTATGGAAAAGTGATGGGACAGAAGCAGGATCGGTGTTATTAAAACAAATGTGGGTTATCGCTAAAGAATACAAGAACATGTTTATGGAATTTGAAGGTTATATTTATTTTGCCGGAGATGATGATGATGCCTATGATCAGGAATTGTGGCGAACAGATGGAACTCCATCGGGAACTGAATTATTTATGAATGTGAATCCATTTGCCGGTGATGGATCGGAACCGCATCAATTTTTTATTTTAAATGAAAAATTATTTTTTTTAGCGGATGATGGTGCCGATGAATTTATTTTCACAAGCGATGGTACAATTCCGGGCACACAAAAATTATTAGACGAAAATGGAGATTCCTTTACACCAAACAATTATGAGTTTCTTAAATCGGAAAACAAAATTTATTTTGCTGCCGATAATGAAGATGATAATAGTGGAATTTGGATCACTGATGGCACCAAGGCAGGCACAAGATTTTTATCTGATATTGAATCAGGGGCATTTAATGCAAACGGTGCAGCGGTTGTGAGTGGAAATAATATTGTTTATCAGGGATATGACGAATCATTCGGTTGTACCACCGTTTTTCAAAGTAACGGAACCGAAGACGGAACCTTTCAGATATTAGATTACGACGAGTTGACTTATCCTTATTCAATGATCACCTATAATGGAAAAGTGTTACTCAATGGCAATGCAGATGCAGTTGGAGCTGAACTTTGGATGTTGGAAACGGAGTTTAATGTGGATGTGGTTGAACCGGATGATTCCGGATTTCAGATTTACCCTAATCCTGCAAATGACTATGTAGTAATAAAACAAAATACAGTAGGCGGCATGGAAAATATTATGATTATTAATGCTTTAGGCCAAATTGTTTTACAATCTAAAACATTATCAGAACAGCATAACCTTAATATTAAAGATCTCGACCCGGGAATATACGTCATCATATCAGAAACATTCACGCAAAAATTAATCGTTAAATAATAATGATTTTGTTAAGATAAACAGTTAGTTTAAATTATACACTAACATCCCTATCGCAATAAATGTAAAAATATTTATAACTTGATAAAATTTCCGTTAAATACACCTTTTGCATTTATTACTTTGATTAAATATTTGCCTGTAGAATAATTTCCTAACGAAAGCAAGTATTTATTTTCAAACGTTGTATTTAAACACATTTTACCTGTCAGATCATATACAAGTAAGGTGTTTTCCAAATAATCTGAACTTTCAATTGACAGATTATTATTAAAAACAGGGTTCGGAAAAATGTTTATGGAAATGGATTCATTTATACTTCCAATTGAAGTAGGTGCTATCAAAGAATCTGCAAAAAATGCTGAAGAAGCTGCCTGTATCACTGCTTTAGAGCTGGTTTCCTGTAATATCGCTAAAGTATAAATCCGATCATTTTGCCAATTTGTTTCTAATACTGCACTCGTTGAAAAAATCAGGGAGTCACCAACTTCTGCCGGTATATTAACTACCAAACCCTCTGTTGCAAACAGCGACTTTCTGAATACATCATAATGCTGATCCTCACCATTTGGACTGCTATAAAATACAGTATCTTCGGCAAGTGCTACAAATAACAATAATTCTCCTAAGGTGTTTGCCTGTTCCGTTTTAATAATAATATTGCTTTTGATAGAATCATCATTAAATTTAATTTGCTCAAAGCGAATACTGACAGCTGAAAATTCACCTTCAAATGGGTCGAATAACATTTCATCACTATAATCCTCAGCCGGCGATATTACCGCTCCCTGAATGACTAACCTTGGAGTTCCGCCATATATTCCGTAGAAATTGGTGCGAGCATCATTTTCTTCCACATTATTCTGATTTAGCAAACAAGAACTATAAGGAGAACTTGGATGAATTGCCAGATGTAAAATATCTTCCTGGTTACTCAAGTTGTCATAAAATCCGGGGTTCTTTGATGCGCAGATACTGCAGACAGAATTTGTGAAGTGTTCAACCACAATTTTTTTTGCCACCTGCGGAAATGCTGTAGATATAGTTGTTGCAAGAAATATTGGTATAAATATGAATTTCATAATATCGGATTTTTAAATGTTTGGTTCCAACTACGTAAAAAGTGCACGCATAGTTCTTTAAAAGAATTGACTTACGCTTTTACCGAGTCATTTTAAACTCATTTTACATCAAATTATGAAATTTCGTTTGGTTTTTTCCTTTCACCATGCAGATTGAGATTTGGCAAAAAAAGTTGCTACAATGCAAAAATTTTCTCTTTCTCAAACTATCAGATTTGTTTTCTTTTTGCATCATCAATTTAACCTAAAAAAAACTATTATGAAGAATCGAATCTTTTTACTTTCGTTCGCTCTTATTTGCGGATTAATTCAATTAAGTGCTCAAACAAATACATTTCCCACATCAGGAAGTGTTGGAATAGGAACGCTAACCCCAAATGCATCAGCAGCAATTGATGTGGTATCTACCTCACAGGGATTACTGGCGCCTCGCATGACAAAGGTGCAACGCGACGCAATTGTATCACCTGCAACAGGCCTACTGGTTTTCCAAACAAACTCTACTCCCGGATTTTATTATTATTCCGGAGCTGCATGGACGGCCATTTCAAGCAAAGGTGCTAATACGAGTTTATCAAATTTAGTGTCTACTGCAATTAATTTATCGCTGTTACCAAATGCAACAGGATCTCTTGATCTTGGAAGCAGTACTTTTCGTTGGGATGAAGGTTATATCAACACACTTCGTTTTTCTGACGGAACATCCATGACAACTGCTGCTGTTGGCGGCGGAGGTGGAGTTGGTGGAAGCGGAACAACCAATTATCTTCCAAAATTTACAGGAACAACAACGCTTGGAAATTCCTCCATTTATGAAACCGCAAGTCAAATCGGAATTGGCACAACTTCTCCATCCTATAAAGTGGATGTTAGAACAACCGGAACTACCACTTTAATGAATCTTTCAAAGGCTTGGGTTGGATCAGGAACAACTAATTTTCCGCTGCTTCAGGTAAGTAATACTTATACTTTTGGATATGGTACCGGTGTTTCAGGCAGTGGTGGCCAAACAGGTGTAAAAGGAACTGCTTCCAATGGCGATCAAACCGGATATGGAATTTATGGACTTGGATTTGGCGCTTCAGGCAATACTTACGGTGTTTATGGAACAGCATCAACAACTGCGGGTACTTCTTATGGAGTTTACGGAACTGTAACTGCAGGTTCAGGTTGGGCAGGATATTTTGATGGCAAAGGATATTTCAGCGGTAATTTGGGTTTAGGAATAACTTCAGCAGCCACCAGATTACAAATTGATGGAGGAACAGATGCGGGACTTGCTTCAGGCGGATTTATAACGAATGGATTAACCACATCAACAAATCTTGTAATAGACAATAATGAGATAATGGCAAGATATAATGGCGGAACCTCTACACTTTATCTCAATAATGATGGTGGAAATATAAGCATGTGTTATTCAAGTGGTAATGTTATGATAGGTGCTTCAGTTCCTGCAACCGGATATTTATTCAGTGTCGATGGCAAAATAATGTGTGAGGAATTAAAAGTACAAATGAGTGAAAGTTGGCCTGATTATGTTTTTGCCGACGATTATAAATTGCCTTCTCTTTATGAATTGGAAGCATCTATAAAATTAAATAAACATTTACCCGGAATTCCTTCTGCAAAAGAAGTGGAAGCCAATGGATTTGAAGTTGGAGCAATGCAAGCAAATATGATGGAAAAAATAGAGGAACTCACCTTGTACATCATCGAATTGCAAAAACAAATTGACCAATTAAAAGATCAGCAATAATTTGATTTCATTCTTAAAACTTTATCTTATGAAAAAGTTATTTATAATAGGATGTGTTTTGTTGATCTGTAACATCACCTCAACAAAAGCACAGAATGTAACCAGGGAAGATCTGCAGAATAAAAAATTCAGCATCTATCTTCATCCCGAAAGTGCTCCGGGTTGGATACAATTCAGAAAAGATGCTCCCTATACGGCGGATGCAGTTTTTAATCAACAACCTGACCTGTTTGGCCTGAAGGCAGGTGATGAAATGCGTTTATTAAAAACTAACATCGATGCAGCAGGAAATAAACACTATAAATATGCACAATTTTACCAGGGAATTCGTGTGGAGGGAATAGAACACATTACCCACGAAAGAAATGGAAAAATTCATCTTGCAAATGGTGATTTTGTGAACGGTCTGCAGTTAAATGTTAGTCCGAATATTACAGCAGAACGCGCAATTGAAATTGCACTCGCAAATAAACCTGCAGAAAAATACATGTGGCAGGACGCCGAAAAAGAAGCTGCTTTCAAACAAAAAGAGAAAGATGTAAATGCAACACTATATCCTACACCCGAATTGCTAATCGTAAAAAAAGATGTAAGGGGTGAAAAGAATGCTGATAATTATGTGTTAGCTTATCGAATGTATATTTTTGCTATACTGCCATATATTGCCGAATATGTTTATGTTGATGCGCACACCGGCGAAATTATCAGAACAAAAAGTCTTGATGTAACATGCAATCCTACTACTGTTGGAACAACCTTTAATGGCGATCAGTCAGCTAATACAGATTATAGAACGGAAGATTGTGGAAGTGGTGGCGATGAAGTAACTGATTATTTTTCCATTGACGATTGTAATCCTTCAACTGAAATAAGAAGTTATTATTCTGCAGGTTTTGGCACTTGGGATTATGGTGAAGACTGGTTATTATGCGATGAGGATAATACATGGGAAACGTGGGTAAGTGAGACTAACAGAATGGTACTTACAACACTGTGGTCTGCTAAAAGAGCATATACTTATTATGTAAACGTGCATGGACATTATAGCTTTGACGGAAGCGACGGATTAATTGATTGTTTTAATAATAAAACATATTTTGACGATGACGATAATGCCTATTGTACAAACGCAAATTATACAAATATTCTCGATAATATTTCTTTCGGCAGCGGAAATGATTGTGAAGCCGGATCACCAGATGATTATAATACACTCGACATTGTGGGTCACGAATACACTCATGGCGTAATTGAATATGCGCATTTTGATGCATTGGATTATTCAGAAGAAAGTGGTGCATTAAACGAATCGTTTGCTGATATTTTTGGGGAAATGGTGGAATTTTATGTGGAAGCAGATTCCCTCAGCTGGTTAATGGCTGAAGACAGAGGAACACTTCGTTCTTTATCTGATCCAAATGATTATGGTGATCCTGATACGTATTTTGGGGATAATTGGGCAAGTTTGGATGGTGATGATTACGGTGGTGTTCATACAAACAGCGGTGTTCAAAATTATATGTTTTATTTGTTGAGTGAAGGTGGTGAAGGAACAAATGATCATGGTGTAGATTATTTCGTGGAAGGAATTGGTTACGACCATGCACGTGATATCGCATGGCAGGCTATGATGAATTATTTAAATAGCGATGATGGATATTTAATAGCAAGAAATGCATGGATACAATCTGCAATTGATCTGTTCGGAAGTTGTTCGCAGGAGGTAATTTCTGTTGGACAGGCATTTCAGGCAGTTGGAGTTACCTATTATACCAGTTATGATCTTGCAGCACTTTGTGGTACCTACACTTTTTCAGGATACCTAGATGCCACTTACGGAATAGAAAATTCAAGTCTGTTTTTTGGGGCATTTATTGGTGATTGTACTACTACTATTAATTCAACTGCTATCGTAACTTTGGAATCAGGATATTATGTGAATCTAAATCCGGGATTTGAAGCTAAAGCGGGTTGTACATTTGTTGCAATGATTGATGAGTGCGAAATAAGTGAATATAACCCCGATGATCTGAGAATGGTTTCTGAACAATCAACTGAAATGCAAACAGAATTTGTTTCATCCATCGATTTATACCCAAATCCTGCTAATACTTCCATTACCATTGAACTCGACCTTGAGTCAGGTTCATCAGTTAATATCAGTTTATTCGATATTTCCGGAAGAGAGATAGCAATTTGGAAACAAAATGAAATATTGGATGCAGGAAATCATCAATTGGAATTTAATACCGCTGAGCTGGTGTCAGGAATTTATTTCTGCTCCATTAAAACAGGAGATGCGCTTTTTGCAAACAAATTTGTAGTGCAACACTGATATTACACAAATGATCATCCGCTGAAAAGTAGATAGGTTTGAAAACCTGCCTTGGTAAAACGAGGTGGGTTTTTTTGTTATTTTAATATTATTAAATTATAAAAAATAATAAATTTAAAATTTTCTTGTAATACCAATAGCAATGTAATTGGTCCTGTATTCCATGTAATCAGCATTTACATTTGTGGAAAATTGATTTACAAATGAACCATTTAATGATAATTGCCAGTTTTCGTCATTAAGGCTTAATGATGTAAATGGTTGCCAGGTAGCGATATAAGCAGAAGGCTTTTCGTAGGTTTGTGAATACATAAATATGGAATTTCCGGCAAGATTTGTATAGGAATAAGAGTCGATAATATAAAAATCGGTGTATTTAGTTGAAGTAACCTTAACACCTAAATTTATTTTAATAGATTCAACATGCAAACTGATATAGGGTTCGATAAAATTTGAATAATACATTTGATTTGTTGTCCGTAAAATAAATTCAGTTTCATGATCACGATTAAAGAAATTTTTTACACAATCGCCATCCGGACAATTTTTATCTATATGAAAACCGGTTAAACCACCTCCGGTATAAATACCAACGTCAAATACTTCCTGTATGGGTAGTAAAATCCGGCACCAAGTTCGAAACCGGCGTGTGTATTAAGGATTCCAAAATCGCCTGAAAATTCAAAATTAAATCTTTTAAATGGCGCCCAGGATGCTTGAATTCCACGTAGAGCAGGGTTGGCTAAAATAGTTACTTCCTTTGTGTATTGTTCTGTAACCGGTGTAAGTGGAACTTGCGGAAAATAAGTATACATTTTGCACCCGGATAAAATAGAGATCATACCTATTATGGATAAATTAATATTTCGTAAGAAAGGGGATATAAATTGGGGCATACGTTTTTTAATAAATAAGATTACTTGCAATATTATAAATACAACAAAATAGATTATAATTTTGAATATAACTTTTATCAGAGTAGGAATATCTTACATTAAGAATACCACCAAATGGAATATTTTCAGAATAGGGATAAATTAACCCGGTTAGTGAGATATCATTTGCAACATAAATTAATCCTTCCGCAATTGGCGCATAAATTATTGTATCAATAGTGCCGTCATCAAATATATCGATAACTAATGAATCTACATCTGCATTTACGTTGGCAATTACCAATTCGAAAAGTCCACTATAGGTAACATTTTCATAAATGTGGAATGTGAATGTATCTATTTCGAAGGGTATGCCGTTTATGATTGTATTTCCCTCACTTATTATTGATATTGGTCCTGCTCCATATCTATCAAAATGGATACTAAAATAGCCGGAATTATCTGTAGAACTTTCTCCCAAAAAACCTCCCAAATAGTGCATGCTATCTACAATAGTATCCTGAAAAAGAGTGATATTTTTGTTCGCAACAGGAATTTTCGAACAGTCTTCGTAAATGTAACCTGAAATGTTCTGCGTTACATAGGGTAGTTCAGGCCTTGCACAGGCGGACAATAACAGACCGAAAATAAATTATACAAAGCCAATTCGCATTTTAGAGTCTAAAAATACTGATTTAATCAACTATCACCAAGAAAATGGCAGCAAGCCACTGATTTTGAGTATTTTAGTCTGAATGGCAATATTTTATTGAAATTCTTCATTTCTGTCAGACTATTTCATAAAAAAGACATAAATCTGAAATTTTGTCCTGACCTTTGCGCCTCAATTAGCAAAAATGCCCGGTGGCACAATATCTGACAGGCGGGCGGTAGCAACAAAACTCACTTAATCATTAAAAATTCAAATATGGCGAAGACAAAAGAAACGGCTAAGGCCAAAGTTAACATTACCATTAAACCTCTTGCAGACAGGGTATTGGTATTACCTGCTGAAGCAGAAACTGTAACAAAAGGTGGTATTATCATCCCTGATACAGCAAAAGAAAAACCACAAAAAGGCACTATCGTAGCTGCAGGTCCGGGTAAAAAAGACGAACCTGTTACTGTCAAGGTTGGCGACTCTGTTCTGTATGGTAAATATGCCGGAACCGAGATCAGTGTTGATGGAAAGGAATATCTTATCATGCGCGAATCTGACATTTTTGCAATAATTTAATCTGCAAAATATCACACAATTAACAAATTAATAAACGAACAAATTACCAAATAAAATTTATGGCAAAAATTATAAAATTCGATACCGAAGCACGTGAAAAACTGAAAGCAGGTGTTGATGCATTAGCAAATGCAGTAAAAGTAACCCTCGGGCCTAAAGGTCGCAATGTGGTTATTGAGAAAAAATATGGAGCTCCAAACGTTACGAAAGACGGAGTTACCGTTGCAAAAGAAATTGAATTAGAAGATCCTATTGAAAATATGGGTGCGCAGATGGTGAAGGAAGTTGCTTCCAAAACATCTGATGTTGCCGGTGACGGAACTACAACAGCAACCGTTCTTGCTCAGGCAATTATGGCTGCAGGTTTAAAAAATGTTGCTGCCGGTGCAAATCCTATGGATTTGAAACGCGGCATCGACAAAGCAGTGGAATCTGTAGTGAATGAGTTGAAAAAAATGGCTCAGCATGTTGGCAACGATAATAAAAAAATTGAACAGGTTGCTTCTATTTCTGCAAATAACGATGCGGAAATTGGCAAATTGATTGCGGAAGCAATGATAAAGGTTACTAAAGATGGTGTTATCACTGTTGAAGAATCAAAAGGAACAAATACTTACAGTGAAGTGGTGGAAGGAATGCAATTCGATCGCGGTTATTTATCGCCGTATTTCATTACAAATGCAGAAGACATGGAAGCAGAAATGGAACGCGGTTATGTATTGATCTACGATAAAAAAATCAGTGCAATGAAAGACCTTCTTCCAATTTTGGAAAAAGTGGCTCAGCAAGGTGCTCAAATGTTGATTATAGCAGAAGATATTGATGGTGAAGCACTTGCAACACTTGTCGTGAATAAAATAAGAGGCACCATTAAAGTATGTGCCGTTAAAGCCCCTGGTTTTGGCGATCGCAGAAAAGAAATGTTGCAGGATATTGCAGTATTGACCGGCGGTATCGTTATCAGCGAAGAACAAGGTTATAAATTGGAAAATGCTGATCTTACTTATTTAGGAAAAGCAGAACGTATTACAATCGACAAAGACAATACTACCATTGTTGGCGGAAAAGGCAAAAAGGAAGATATTAAATCTCGTATTGCCGAAATCAAAAATCAAATAGAAAAAACAACATCTGATTACGATCGCGAAAAATTACAGGAACGTCTTGCTAAATTAAGTGGTGGTGTTGCTGTGCTTTATATTGGTGCTGCAACAGAAGTTGCCATGAAAGAAAAGAAAGATCGTGTTGACGATGCATTACATGCAACACGCGCTGCTGTAGAAGAAGGAATTGTTCCGGGTGGTGGAGTTGCTTATATCCGCGCAATGGTTGGTTTAGATAAAATGAAAGTGGTAAACGATGATGAACGTATTGGTGTGGAAATTATTAAACGTGCATTGGAAGAACCAATCAGAACTATTGTTGCAAATGCCGGAATTGAAGGTTCTATTGTAGTGCAAAAAGTGAAAGAAGGAAAAGATGATTACGGATTTAATGCACGCACAGAAAAATACGAAAATCTGTTAAAAGCAGGTGTTATAGATCCTGTGAAAGTTACCCGCGTTGCACTTGAAAACGCAGCATCTATTGCAGGTCTCCTTTTAACAACAGAATGCACAATCGTTGACAAACCCGAGAAAAAAGACAACCCAATGGGCGGAGGAATGCCAGGCGGAATGGATGGAATGATGTAAGGTGGTGGTGTGGATTGAGTAATGAGTGGGGTTTCGATGTGCGGATATTTTTACTCCTAACAAATGACTCCAGACAATATTCAACTAATTGAGTGGTAAAGCCAAATAGAAATTTGTTCTTAGGTGTACCAAAACTCATTACTCATTACTCATTTCTCATTTCTCATT
>CAZXBG010000067.1:0-20802 GCA_964638865.1 uncultured Chitinophagales bacterium
CATTTTTTTATCTTTTTTTATCCGCTCAATCCGCGTCATCAGCGTTCCCCTTTTTTGCATCCGAAATTTAACCAAATCCCACACCCTTTGTTTTCCCCTGTCCCTTGTCCCGATACTCGTGTCCCGTTAAAAAAGTGGGCAGTGGGCAGTAGCAGTTGGCAGTTTGTAACATTGAAGCTTATTCGTTCCAAGGAAAACAATCAACAACCCCAACATTTTTTTATCTTTTTTTTTACCACCAAATCAGCGTCATCCGCGTTCTCACTTTTTTAATCCTAAATTTAACCAAATCCCATCCTTTGTTTTCCCATGTCCCGTGTCCCGATACCCTTGTCTCTTTTAACCAATCATCTTTAAATAAGGGTTATTACATGATATTTAATTTTTGTCAGTGATGATATCATTTTATTTCAGATCTCTCTATTTGCATTGTTGTAAGTTCATTTTCGCGCGATTTCTTTTTCCCTCTGAAGAGGATGTACATATTAAAGAAATGCATAAATCCCAGCACGAGAATAATGAGACCTATCTTTTTGCTCAGCATTTCCATCACTTGCTGCGTTGTAGAAAGTTTTTCCGTGATGGTCATAATATATAGAATATATCCTGCATTAATGAGGTAGAATCCCACCAACAAAAGTTTATTCACCGAATCGGCGAGTTCTTTGTTGCCATGGAATATTTCGAGCAGAAATATTCGCCCATTGGTGAATAATGTTCTTGCAACCCAAATGGTGAGTAGAATGCTTATCGGCAAATAAAAACAATAAGCTACGATAGTTAAGTTTTGCATAATTTATATTTTTAAATTGTTAAAAGTTATAGAAGTTTTAGAAATAATTGAAAGTTTGAATTAAAAAAAATCAACGCATCAGTTTAATGAAAGTATTTAGGAACCAACTTTCATCACTTTTAATTACCAGGTCCATCATTTTATCCCCTTTATTGGTTAAGGTATTCAAGTCCTTCAGCACTTCGCTGAACACCTTGTATTCCGGGTTTTTTTTATCGCCTTTTACATCGCTTAATTGATGAATGATCTGGATCATTGGATCTATCTCCCGTTTTTTTCTTTCTTTAAAAATGAGACGAAATACGGTCCACATATCTTTTTCTGCAACAAAAAAATCTTTTCGTTCTCCTGCCTTTGTTTCTCTGCGCACAAGCTGCCAGTTGATGAGTTCGCGCAGATTGATGTTGGCATTGCCACGGCTAACCTGCAACTCCTCCATTACTTCTTCTGTAGTGAGCGGTTCTGCTGAAATGAGCAAAAGCGCATGAATCTGTGCCATGGTCTTGTTGATACCCCATTGGCTACCAAGGCTTCCCCAACTTTGAATAAATTTTTCTCTTGCTTCCGGCAGATTCATAAAGCAAAGGTATATTAAAGTTTTCGAACTTTCAAAATATATTGAAAGATATTTTTTTGATTTGGAAATGAACATGGTTGGAAAGGAAGTTCGTTTGTAAAATTTGAATTCAAAATTATGGGTACAAAGCAGATCGCTTGGCGAATTACTTTGGGGTAAACTGCAAAGATTCTATGTTAAGATCTTAGCTTTATATTAATGATGCCGATTTTATTCTAATTTTTTCTCTTTGTGTGCTTTGAGTCTCCGTGGGAACCTTTATTTTTCCCACTAAGATTCAAAGCGCTCAAAGTTGTATAATATTGATATAAACATTTTATCTCCAAATTTTTTCTTAGTGCCCTTTGTGGCAACCATTTTTTCCCCACATTAATCAATAAAACAACATTTCTACAAAAGAAGTGGTATTGGAAGGAGTTGTAACGGAATCAATAATATTTGAAAATGCAGGATGCACACATCGAATATAATATTTATCCTTATCCAATCCTGCTATCTCGCATTTTCCCAGTGAATCTGTTGTTCTTGTTGCATCGGGATAATATTCGGTGAGAAAATCTTCGTAATTTTCATACACTGTAACTATAGCACCTGCAACTGCAGAGTCTGAAACCGGCGAAAAATCATAAACATGATACACTTCAAACTTTATAGTCCTGTTAAAATTTTGGGAGGCATTAAAATTATCGTCGGGGATTTCTTCTTTATTGCAGGAAACAATAAACAGGATCACCAATATTGAAAATATTTTAAATAAATAATTCAACCTAAATAATTTTAATTAAAAATTTTATACCAAACTTTTCAAAATATTATTCATGTCCACCTTTTCACTTACCACTTTTAACACATCCTCCATCGAAATTCTTTCCTGCAACATGCTATCGCGCTCGCGAATGGTAACAGTATTATCTTCCAAAGTTTGATGATCAACCGTTATACAATAAGGCGTTCCAATTGCATCCATTCTTCTGTATCTTTTTCCTATGGAATCTTTTTCCTCATAATAACATTGGTGGTGGAATTTTAAGTTATTAAATATTTCCATCGCCTTTTCCGGTAAACCATCCTTTTTAATTAATGGCAAAACGGCAACTTTTATCGGTGCTATAACTGCAGGTAAACGCAACACTGTTCGCGTGTCCTCATTCACAAGTTCTTCATCATAAGCGTTGCACAACATCGCCAAAAACATCCTGTCGCAGCCTATACTTGTTTCCACTACGTAAGGTATATAATTTTCATTTAACGCTGAGTCAAAGTATTGTAATTTTTTTCCGCTGAATTCGGTATGTCTTCCAAGATCATAATTTGTGCGGGAATGTATTCCTTCCAGTTCTTTAAATCCGAATGGAAAATGGAATTCGATATCTACTGCGGCGTTAGCATAATGTGCAACTTTATCATGGTCGTGAAATTTCAGCATCGAAACATCTGTTCCTAAAGCTCTGTGCCATTGCATACGCGCAGCTTTCCAGAATTCGTAGTATTTTAATTCCTCTCCCGGGCGAACAAAAAACTGCATTTCCATTTGTTCAAATTCGCGCATGCGGAAAATAAACTGACGTGCAACAATTTCATTTCTGAATGCCTTTCCTATTTGTGCAATTCCAAAAGGAATTTTTTGCCTTGTAGATTTCTGTACATTTAAAAAATTCACGAAAATTCCCTGTGCAGTTTCAGGACGCAAATAAATAGTATCTGCATCATCGGCAACAGAACCCATTTTTGTAGAAAACATTAAATTGAACTGACGCACATCGGTCCAGTTGCGACTACCGGATTCGGGATCTGCAATTTCGCAATCTATAATTATTTGTTTTACCTCTTCTAAATTATTGTCGTTTAATGCTTTTACAAATCGGGTATGAACGGCATTTCTTTTTTCCGCAATTTCTAACACTCTTCCATTAGTATTGCGAAACATTTCCTCATCAAAATTTTCAAATCGTTTTTTCGCTTTTTCAACTTCCTTATTTATTTTATCATCTTGTTTTGCAAGATAATCTTCTACTAAAGTATCTGCGCGATATCTTTTTTTAGAATCTTTGTTATCAATCAATGGATCATTAAAAGCATCCACGTGGCCGCTCGCTTTCCAGGTAGTTGGATGCATTAAAATAGCGGTATCCAAGCCCACAATATTTTCGTGCATCTGCACCATTGCTTTCCACCAATATTCTTTGATATTGTTTTTTAATAAAACTCCATAAGGACCATAATCATACACTGCACTTAATCCATCATAGATCTCTGAACTCTGAAATATAAAACCATACTCCTTCGCATGGCCAATCACTTTCTTGAATTTTTCACTGTCATTTGCAATCATGCGGCAAAGGTAATAAAGATTCTGCCTGGCGATACCGGGTTGCCCGTTTGCTATAAACGTCGGGCAGGGAAAGAAGATTTTAAGAATTGAAAGAACAAACAGGAATCAAAAACCAGAGATAAGTAACAGTCGCATTATACAGTGCGAAATATTGGAAACTTTTCCTTCCGATGTGCAAAGGGTTACTTCCTTTAGACCTCACAGGTTTAAGAAAACTGTGAGGTGGAGGGCTTGTTTATCAATTATTCTCCGTATATTTGCACCTACTTCGAGAGAGGGGACACTAAAAAGTCCCCTCTTTTGTTTCCGGAACATGAGCAACAGCGAAAAAATAGCAGGATTGATAGCGCCAAAGCTGGAGGAATTGGGTTGTTTTTTAGTGGATATTAAGATCAATCCCTCGGTAAATAAGTACGAGATATTTATCGACAATATGGAGGGTGTAACTATTGAAGCCTGCATGAAAGTGAGTCGTTATCTGGAATCTCAAATTGATTTGGATAAAAGCTTTCCTGAACAATATAGTCTCGATGTTTCGAGTCCGGGTATGGAAAATCCTTTTAAAGTGCCTCAACAGTATGCAAAGAATATAGGCAAAACAGTAGAGTTGGTGTTGAACAGTGGGATTAAAAAAGAGGGTATCCTAAAGGAAGCGGATGCAGAAAAATTAATATTGGAGGTGCATATTCCTCCCCCCAAAAAAGGAATGAAACCAAAGATAGAAGAAGCAGTTTTTGCAATAGATGAAATTAAATCAACCAAAAAGAAGATTACATTCTAAAAAAATATTAAACATAAAAAAATCATAAATAACACAAAAACCTTCATGTAACGGCGCTTTTGCGTGGTAACCTGAATTAAAAACTAAATACTATGAACAGTATCGACCTCGTCGAATCCTTTTCGGAATTTAAAGACGTAAAAAACATTGATCGCCCAACCCTGATGAAGGTATTGGAGGATATTTTTCGTACTTTGCTTCGTAAAAAATACGAAAGCGACGAAAATTTCGACATCATTGTAAATACAGAGAAAGGAGATCTTGAAATCTGGCATAAACGATCCATCGTGGAAGACGGAACTGTTGAAAATCCGGTAACGCAGATATCTCTCAGTGATGCGCTAAAAATTGAACCCGATTTTTCGGTAGGGGAAGAAACCTATGAAGGAGTAAGTATCGAAAGTTTTGGTCGCCGCGCAATTCTTGCTGCGCGTCAGGCTTTGGTTCAGCGTATCATGGAATTGGAAAAAGACGAAGTTTATAAAAAATATAAAGACCGCGAAGGGGAAATTATCACCGGAGAAGTTTATCAGATTTGGAAAAAAGAGATCCTTTTATTGGATGATGATGGCAATGAATTGATTCTGCCTAAAAATGAAATGATACAGGCAGATAATTACAAAAAGGGAGAAACTTTAAGAGCTGTAGTAAAAAAGGTGGATTTCCGCAATAGTAATCCTGTTGTTATTGTATCGAGAACGGATCCTAAATTTTTAGAAAAATTATTAGAACAAGAGGTTCCGGAGGTTTTTGACGGATTGATCGTGATCAAAAAGATTGTTCGCGCACCTGGTGAAAGAGCAAAGGTTGCAGTGGAATCTTATGACGACCGTATTGATCCGGTTGGAGCATGTGTGGGTATGAAAGGATCAAGGATTCACGGTATTGTTCGCGAATTGCGCAATGAAAATATCGACATCATCAATTACACGAATAATAATCAGTTGTTGATACAACGCGCATTAAGCCCGGCTAAGATCACTTCTATTGAGTTGGATAATGAACGGAAAAAAGCTGCAGTGTATCTTGGACAAGACCAGGTATCGCTCGCAATTGGTAAGGGAGGATTAAATATTAAACTCGCTTGTCAGTTAACAGGTTACGATATTGATGTATTCCGCGATTCTGAAGAAGAGGAATACGATATTGACCTTGATGAATTTGCAGATGAGATAGAAGAATGGATCCTGGATGAGTTGAAAGCAATTGGTTGTGATACTGCAAAAAGCGTATTGGAATTGAGTTCTGACGAGTTAGTGCGCAGAACAGATCTGGAAGAAGAAACAGTAAAAGATGTATTAAAAATATTAAAATCGGAATTCGAAGAGGATTGAAAACAGTAAATTAAGAATTATTTCATGAGTGATGAAATGATAATCTTATCTTTGTGAACCTAAGCAACTGAATGTCAGAAGAAAAAAATATACGATTAGCCAAAGCCGCCAGCGAATTCAACGTGGCAATATCTCATATTGCCGATCTCTTGAAATCGAAGGGGTTTACCGTGGACCCAAAGCCTACAACAAAGCTGTCGGAAGAAATGTATACCCAGTTGCTAAAAGAATTTGGCAAGGACAAGGATCTGAAAGGCAAAGCCGATTCGTTGAGTATTGGTATAGGACGCAAGCTGGAAAAGGAAAAAACCGATAAACCCGAAGAAGTTTTGGTGGTTGAACCTGTTAAGAAGGTGGAAGAGGTTGAGGTGGTAGAAAAAGTTGTGGTTCAGAAGGAAGTGCCTGAGGTAAAGGAAATTAAAGAAGAGATTCCCGCAGTTGAGAAACAAAAAGAACCCGAAGTTGAGGTTATAAAGGCCAGAAAGGAAAAAGTTGAGGAGATTAAAATAGTTGGTAAAATTGACCTCGACCGGAAAAAAATCAAAAAACCGGTTGAAGAACCGAAGAAGGAAGAACCTGTAAAGGAAGAAATAGTTCCGGTTGTTGAGGCAAAAACGGAAAAGGAAATACCGGTTGTAAAAGAGGAGAAAAAACAAGAAGTGGTAGTTCCTCAGGTTAAAGAAGAACCAGAGAAAAAATCGGATGAACGGGAAATGATCGAGACCAAAAAGGTAACACTGGAAGGTCCGAAGATTGTAGGTAAAATAGAGATAAAAGAGGAAAAGAAACCGGAAAGGCGTCCACACACTCAAGTTGGAGCTAATAATGCCGATAACAAACGCAAAAAACGCAAGCGCATCAAAAAACATGAGCGCATTAACGTTGACAAATTAAAAGAGGAAGAGCGTCAGAAGGAGAACAGAGCAAGAGAAACAGGCACCGCAACTAACCGTTTCATCAAAAAACCGGAAGTTGTTGACCCGGAAGCGGCACAGCGAAAAATACAGGAGCAAATAAGAAACACCCTCGCTAAATTAAGTGGAGGTGTTCAACGCGGAAAAGGTGCCCGTGCAGGTAAACAAATGAAACGCGAACGCCGCGAAGCAGCTGAATTAGTAGAAGCAGAAGCAGCGGGAAGCAATTTATTACAGGTTGCCGAATTTACTTCTCTTTCCGAATTGGCGAGTTTGATGAACGTTTCACCTACAGATCTGGTACAAAGCTGTTTCAATTTAGGTATGATGGTTTCCATCAATCAGCGATTGGATGCCGAAATTATTGAATTATTAGCCGATGAAAATGGCTTTAAAGTGCAATTCATCAATGTATCGGAAGATGATTTGGAAGAGGAAACAACCGAAGAGGATCCTGCATTGCTCGAACATCGTCCGCCAATTGTAACTATTATGGGTCACGTTGACCACGGTAAAACATCTTTGCTGGATTACATCCGCGAAACAAATGTTGTAGCCGGTGAAAAAGGGGGTATCACACAGCATATTGGAGCTTACGAAGTTGACCTTCCGAACGGAAAAAGAATTGCATTTTTAGATACACCGGGACACGAAGCCTTTACTGCCATGCGCGCGCGTGGTGCTAAACTTACAGATATTGCAGTTATTGTAATTGCCGCCGACGATCAGGTGATGCCGCAAACCAAAGAAGCCATAAGCCATGCGCAAGCTGCCGGAGTTCCTATGGTTTTTGCATTAAATAAAATTGATAAAGTTGGGGCAAACATTGATAAAATAAAGGAACAACTTTCACAAATGAATGTGCTTGTGGAGGATTGGGGAGGTAAGTTCCAGTGTCAGGAAATTTCCGCAAAATCAGGTATCGGAATCGAAACACTTTTAGAAAAGATCTTACTGGAATCTGAATTACTTGAACTTAAAGCGAATCCAAATAAGGAGGCAATAGGAACAATAATAGAGGCTTCGTTAGATAAGGGAAGAGGATATGTGAGCAATATTATGGTGCAGGAAGGAACTTTGAAGGTTGGAGATATGATGGTTGCAGGGCCCTATTATGGTAAAGTGAAGGCGATGTTCGATGAAAGAAGTAAACGCATTACGGAAGCCGGTCCTTCTACACCTTTACTTGTTTTAGGATTAAATGGCGCACCTCAGGCGGGAGAAAAATTCAAGACATTTGATGATGAGGCTGAAGCTAAAAATGTTGCTAACAAACGCAGTCAGATCCTGCGCGAACAGGGAATAAGAACGAAAAAACACATTACGCTCGAAGAAATTGGCCGGCGGAAAGCATTGGGCACTTTCAGAGAATTAAATATCATTATTAAAGCCGACGTGGATGGTTCAATGGAGGCATTAACAGATAGTTTATTGAAATTAACCACAGCTGAAGTGCAGGTAAATGCAATATTTAAAGGTGTTGGTCAGATAACAGAAAGCGATGTAATGTTAGCCTCTGCATCAGATGCGGTTATAGTTGGATTCCAGGTTAGACCAAGCAGTGCAGTGCGAAAACTCGCAGAAAAAGAAGGAGTGGAGATAAGACTTTACAGTATCATATACAATGCAATTGAAGAGATTAAAGCAGCCATGGAAGGAATGCTTGCTCCTATGGTAGAAGAAAAAGTTACTTGTATTGTAGAGGTTCGGGAAGCATTTAAAATATCTAAAGTTGGAACTGTTGCAGGATGTATGGTTACAGAAGGAAAAATTACCCGTCAAACTAAAATTCGTGTATTGCGCAATGGAATTGTAATACATACCGGAACCTTAAGTTCGCTGAAACGCTTTAAAGATGATGCGAAGGAAGTTCCTTCAGGAATGGAGTGCGGATTGACCATTAATAACTTTAATGATATAGAAGTTGCCGACCAGATTGAAGGGTATGAAGAGGTTGAAGTGAAAAGAACTTTATAATTCGGTAATAAGAAATAAAACATGACCCCTTTCGATGCAAATTGAAAGGGGTTTTTTAATAAAAAAGGCGACATGGGGAGCCGCCTTTTAATTTTGAATAACAACTGAGGTATTATTATTCATTAACTCTAACCTTCCTGGAAAGGAATAAGTTGGTTTTCATGGGAATGTTTTGATGCGAATCCCCTTAAGTGTTTACACAGTTGGTTTTCATGGGGATCTGTGTGTTTCATAAGTCAAAGAGACAGTATCTGTATTGAACTCACAACCCACTTTGAGCGAATTACAGTAAATATCATGTGAAGTAGTGTTCTTATTTAGTGAAGTGACTTAGGAAAATGGTATAGAAAAGGTTTTAAGACTTAAGAAAGGTTTACTTGTACTAAAGTTCCATGATCGTCAGGATTAAAATCAGATTTATCATGAATAATGATATTTGCCTGGTATCCGCTTAATTTGTTGAGCAATTCCAACCTTTCGCGTATCATTTGAATTCCGAGAGAATTGTGATCTGACTTTTTGCGTTTTTTACTTTCATTTATCCCAATACCATTATCATCCACCAATACCTTTATTGATCCATTTAATTTTTCGAAGGATATATTGAGATTTCCATCTCGGTTTACAGTTAATAATCCATGCCAAAGTGCATTTTCGACAAGAGGTTGAATCACCATGTTCGGAATTTCGATAATACCATTTTGCAATTCTTCATCAACTGTTATTTTGTAGTTAAGTTTATTCCCAAAACGAATTTTTTCCAGTTGGAGATAATAATTTAATCGCTCCAATTCTTCACTCAGTGGAACAAATGTTTTTCCTCCCGAGTCTAACATCATACGAATGAGTCGCGCAAATTTTCCGAGGTAATCAGTAGCCTCCTCTGTATTATGTGTATTAATAAAATGTTGTATAGAGTTAAGGGCATTAAAAATAAAATGCGGATTCATACTTGCAGCAAGAGCCTGATGACGGAGTTCAGAAATTTTGGATTGCAATTCCAGTTTTTCCTGTTGTTTTTTTCGAACAGCTTCAAATTGCCATCTCAAAATAAGATAAGCAGAAAGGGCAATAATAAATCCAACTAAAATTTTGAACCAACTTGTTGCCCAAAAAGGAGTTTGTACTGTAATAATGAGTTTAGCAATTGGGCCTTCCAGATCGCGCTCTCCAATTGACTTGAGATATAATATATGTTTTCCATAAGGAATGGATGCGAATTCGATCTGTCGACCAACTGCTGGTTGCCACTCCGCATCATCAAACTTATATTGAAATTTAATTCCTTCCGGTGAAGAAAAATGAATTGCAGAAAATCTTATTGTAAAATTATCGGTAGTGTAGGGTAAAACAATCCCTTTCTGACTTTCCATATTTCGATAAATAGAATCCGGTGTTCGAATACTTTTTAAAATTGCAGCCGGCGCATTAAATTTTGTTTTATTAAATGCATCTATATTTATGCGCGACAATCCGAAGGTTGTTCCTATCCAGATATAATTATTTTTTTTATCATATTCCAATGCATTGATCTCATCAGATAATAATCCGTTGCGTGTATCAAATTGCATAATGGCATCGCCATCCATAATATATAATCCTGCCAAAGTCCCGATCCATATTCTATTATTAGCATCTATTTCAAAGGAGGTTATATTTTCAATATTTCTACCTTTTAAACTTTTAAAAGTTTGAAAAATTCCGTTCTTAAATTTAACTAAACCGTGGTCGGTTCCAATTAATAGGTTGTTGTCGCCATCATACATAAATTTGGAAATATTTGTGTTGTAAAAACCGGTATCGATCTTCTGATACTTTCCGTTTTGCTCCAGTATATACAAACCATGTGTAGTGCCTATCCAAATATTATTTTTTTTATCCTCAAATATGGAATTTATTCTGTTCCATACAGCAGTTGAATCATAAAACACAACAGTTCCTGTGCCAATTTCATTTCCATTAAGAGGTGCCCTCCACAATTTTTTGTCCCATTTGCTGTAGTATACAGAATTGCCTCTTATCATTGAACTGCTTGATATTAAATAAGTTTGTTCAATACCATTCAATTTTGTGGGTTTCAAATTTAATTCGGGTTTATTAATGCCGGCAACATTCACAAATAGATGATGATTGTTAACTTCAATTCCGCGAATAAATTCCAGTGAACCGGGAAATAATTTTTGTTGTACAATATTATTATCCTTTAAAAAATAGAGTCCGTCATAACTTCCAATGAACAAATTCCCTTCAGGATCAGATTCCAGTGCGGTAACATATTCGTTTAAAAGCCCGTCGTTCTTTGTGAAATTAGAGCAATACAAATGGTGGATACAAAACGCTCCTTTGCCGTATGTTGCCAGCCATATATTTCCTTCTGCATCTTCAAAAATCTTGTTGACAGAAATTCCGTTAATTCCGAGTTTAGAGGATATATCGGTTTCCAATGCTTTGTTTATTAAAATCAAATTATTTTGAGGAAAAGTGGCGCACCAAATATTATCATACCTGTCAACGAGTAAACGATTAATTATTCCATTGAAATTTAATTTTTTTTCCGTAATTACATTTTTTTCCAATTGGTAATAAACGGCATCTCCGCCGGCATAAATGATATTGTCTTTAATGGAAATGGAAAATACCGCTTTCGTAAAATTTGTATTAATAGATATTGCTTTTTGATCTCCTTTTACCCTATAAATTCCTTGATTGGTTCCAATTAAAACATTATCACCACTTTCTTTGCAGATAAAATTCGGGATAATATTCTTGTCTTCAAATTGGATTTTTTTTATCACACCCTGATTTGCAATATCAACAACCGATACAAATTGACCCTTCTTCAACGAATAAAAATAATTACCTGCAATTGCGATCTGTTCATTGTGCAGAGAAACATTTTCATTGATCACCTTTTTAAAGTTATTCCCGAATTTAAATACCCCATCGAATTTGGTTGCTGCAAAAAATTCTCCGTTATCACTTTCTGCCAGTGCATATACTATTGCACCATCTATTCCTTCTTTAAATAAATAGTTTGTGAATTTAAATCCGTCGAAGCGGCTTACCCCGCGTTCGGTAGCAAACCAGAGGTAACCTCTTGCATCGTGAACAATATCGTATACATTTGAATTTGCAAGTTCATCTGCTGCTGTATACTGTCTTGTAGGAAATAACTGAGCATGAATTACAGAGCAGGGCGCGATTAAAAATAAAAACGAAAAACAATATTTTATTAGGAGTGTTTTCACGTACCCAAATTAAATTGAAATAGACAGTTTTTTCATCGCTTCCATAAAATCGTTATACCTTGCTTTTGGAAGTTGAATTTTTGCATTATCCACCATAACTAGCACTCCACCATCTTCCCTTAAAAATTCTTTTACGAAAAGTAGATTAATGATATAAGAACGATGCACTCTAAAAAATATATTATCCTTTAAATTATCTTCAAAAACTTTAAGTGGTTTAGAAACAAAATACGATTTTTTTTCCTGAACAAATACTCTTGTATAATTACTTTCTGCTTCCAGTCTGATAATATCCTTCATTTCAATAACGCTAAACCCACCGGTATGGCTTAAAGTAATTCGACCGGGTTTTTCATTTTCTATAACCAGATCTGATTTTTTCTGATCGAAATGATCGGTTATTTTATTTACTGCCTGTTGCAATTCTTTTATCACAATGGGTTTAAGAATATAATCAATTGCACCTGCTTTAACCGCCTGAATTCCATAATCTCTATGAGCGGTTACAAATACCACGGCGAAATCTTTTTTGGTAAGTGAATCAAGAAGATCGAACCCATTTAATTCAGGCATATTTATATCGAGAAACAATACATTCGGCGTGAGCGACAATATTTTTTCTTTCGCTTCTGCCGCATTGGAAGCCTCGGCAATTATTTCAATTTCCGGGCAATATTTTTCCAAAAGAGCGCTGAGGTTTCTGCGACCCGGCTCTTCATCATCAATTAAAATGGCTGTGTATCTGTCCATGGTTTTGCTTTTGCTGTTCTAAACCAAAGTTAGGCATAAAAACCTAATCGGTTTTTGTGGTCCTAAGATGTTAAATAAACTTCCTGATCTCTTCGAGGTAAATACGTTCGTTGCTAAGCCTGGGCACTTTGTGTTGTCCGCCTAATTTACCTTTCGATTTTAGCCATTCATAGAAAGCACCCTTTTTTGCGACATGCACAACGGGCATTTTAAGTGCAATATCCTTATATCTTTTTGCCTCGTAGTCGCTGTTTACCGATTTAAGTGTAGTGTCTAAAGTATTGATAAATAGTTCAATATCGTTTGGCAATTGTTCAAATTCTATAATCCACTCGTGCCCGCCCCTTTCGTTTCCTTCAATGTAAATGGGTGCTGCAGTATATTCTGTAACTTTTGCATTGGTGCGCATGCTTGCCTCTTCTATTGCTTTATCCGAATTATCAATTATCACCTCTTCGCCAAATGCATTGATAAAATGTTTCACCCTTCCGGTTATTTTAATTCTGTAAGGATCTTTAGAAGTGAATTTTATAGTATCACCTATTTTATACCTCCATAATCCTGCATTAGTGGAAATAACAATTGCATAATTTTTATTCAGCTCCACATTTTCCCAGGTAATTGTTTTGGGGTTTTCTTTGTCAAATTCTTCCAGTGGAATAAATTCATAAAAAATTCCATAATCAGGCATCAATAACATTTCCTCAGATAATAATCTGTCTTGAAAAGCAAAAAAACCTTCACTTGCATTGTAGGTTTCTACATAATGCATATTTTCACCTCGTATCAATTCTTTAAATTGGTTTCTATAGGGTTTGAAACTTACACCGCCATGGATATATAACTCAAGATTTTTCCAAATATCATTTAAATTATTTTTCCCTGTCAATTCAAACAACCTGCGTATCAATACAATGGTCCAGGTTGGCACACCGGCAATACTGGTTACATTTTTATTGATGGTGTGATTTGCAATAGAAGAAATTTTACTTTCCCATTCATCCATTAATGCAATTTTAAGGGAAGGTGTCATTGCATAACGAGAAAGTAGAGGCATGTTTTGCATCATTACGGCACTTACATCGCCAAATTTTGAAAATTGATTTAGTTTATTGATCTGATGACTGCCACCCATCAACAAAGTTTTTCCGGTAAATAATTTTGATGCAGGATTATTGTGCAGATACATGGTGATCACATCTTTTCCGCCTTTAAAGTGACATTCTTTTAATGCGTTTTTACTTACGGGAATGAATTTACTTTTATCACTTGTAGTTCCGGATGATTTTGCGAACCAAATAATCGGTTCATTCCACAAAATATTTTGTTCACCCTGCATTAATCTGTCGATATAGGGTTTAATCGTATCATAATCTTGAACAGGAAACCTGTTTTTAAGATCATCAATTTTTTTAACTGACTTATAATCGTGATTTTTTCCCCACTCTGTATTTTCGCCCCCGTCAATTAATTTTTTGAAAACCTCCTCTTGGGCTCGTACAGGATCATTCACAGCAGATTGAATGCGGCCAATTTGCCGTTTAAAAATGGTGGAGGTAATAGAGTGAATGATGTGCATTATTGCCGTAAAAATAAACTCAATACATTAAAAATAGCTACTTATTAATTAATAATTACAATGGGGCAACTGTATTTTCCTCACTCCTGCTGTTTTTGCGCAAAACAAAATTTTGTCCTAGATACACTTTCCGAACCTGCGGGTCGTTTGCAAGATCTTCCGCAGAACCCTGTTTTAAAATTTTTCCTTCGAACAATAAATATGCGCGATCGGTAATCGATAGAGTTTCCTGTACATTGTGATCGGTAATGAGGACACCTATCTTTTTAAACTTGAGTTTTTCCACTATTTGCTGAATGTCCTCCACTGCAATAGGGTCAATTCCGGCAAAGGGTTCATCCAATAAAATAAATTTAGGATCTGTAGCGAGTGCTCTTGCTATCTCTGTTCTTCTTCTTTCCCCACCGCTTAAAACATCGCCATTGCTTTTTCTTACATTCTCCAAACCAAATTCACCTATAAGCGTTTCCATTTTGGTCTTCTGATCTTTCCTGCTAAGTTTGGTCATTTGCAATACACTTGCAATATTATTTTCCACGCTCATTTTTCTGAAAACACTTGCTTCCTGTGGAAGATATCCAATTCCTAATTGAGCTCGTTTATACATGGGATAATCCGTTATATCCTTATTATCGAGAAACACCTTTCCCGACATAGGTTTGATTAAACCTACTATCATATAAAAGGATGTGGTTTTACCGGCGCCATTTGGACCAAGTAGTCCGACTATTTCACCGGGGTTAACTTCTACACTTACCTCATTTACAACGGTTCTGTGTTTGTACTTTTTTATTAATTTTTCTGAACGCAATATCACAAATAAAATATTTTTTTTGAATTAATTAATTTTAATTTCTCTTACATTGAGTTGCAAACTTTTTGTGTCTCTGAAATTATTTTCCTCAATGGTATAACACAGATCAAAACTTGTTCCTTTTGCAATTTCATTAAAATAATTCCCTTTTTGAAATGCTATTGCCTCTACATTATATAAATTTTTATCTCTAATACTCAATTTTAAATGATTATCACCAACAATTTTTGACCGGCCACTATTTTTCAATTTACCGGTCATAAATACCGGATACATATTTTGCGGTCCGAACGGAGCAAATTGTTTTATGATATTATTAAAATTTTCAGTGATGTCTTTTAATTCCAATGCGGAATCAATTTCTATTTCCGGAATCAACTGTTCAGGTTTAATAGTGGCTTTTACAACTTCCTCAAAACGTTGTTTAAATTTTTCGAAGTTTTCAGGTAACATCGATAACCCTGCAGCATACATATGCCCCCCGAATTGTTCTAACAGATCGTTACATTGTTTAATTGCCTCATAGATATCAAAATTCTTAACAGAACGCGCACTGCCAAAAAGCATTCCATTGGATTCAGTGAGTAAAATTGTAGGTCTGTAATAATGATCTAAAAGACGTGAAGCAACAATTCCAACCACTCCTTTATGCCATTCGCCGCTGCATAAAACGGTAGTAACTCTATGTGCAACATTTTCATCTTCCTGCAACATGCGAATTGCATCGAGTGTAATTTTTTTATCTATTTCTTTTCTATCCACATTTTTCTCCTGAAGAATATCAGCACCGTCTTTTGCTTTTTCCACAGATTCAGAAACTAACATACGCACAGCTTTATTGGCGTCATCCATGCGACCTGCGGCATTAATTCTTGGCCCAAGTCCAAATACAATATTAGAAATAGAAAGCGGTGTGTTGTAACCCGTTATTTCAATCAATGCTTTTAATCCGGGCCGCGGGTTTGCATTTAATTGTTCCAATCCGCAAAATGCCAATACGCGATTTTCTCCGGTGATAGGAACAATATCACTTGCAATACTTACTACAACAAGATCCAATAACGGAATTATTTTTTCCATTGGGATATTATGTTGAATAACAAATGCCTGAACCAATTTAAATCCTATTCCACATCCGCTTAATTCTTTATAAGGATAATTACAATCAAATTGTTTCGGATCTAAAATTGCCACTGCAGCGGGAACCCTATCTCCGGGAATGTGGTGATCACAAATAATAAAATCAATATTGCGTTCATTGGCATAATCTATCTTATCATTTGCTTTTATGCCACAATCCAAAGCAATTATAAGTGAACAATTTGTTTCTTTCGCAAAGTCAATTCCCTTAAATGAAATGCCATATCCCTCGTGGTAACGATCTGGAATATAATAATCTAAATTGGAATAAATTTCACGAAGGAAAGAATAAACCAAGGCGACCGAAGTTGTGCCATCCACATCATAATCGCCAAATATCAAAATTCTTTCATTTTTTGATATAGCCAAAACAATACGATCAACAGCCTTTTGCATATCCTTCATTAAAAAAGGATCATAAAGATCATTAATTGTTGGCCTGAAAAATTTTTTTGCTTCTTCGTATGTGTTAATTCCACGTTGAATAAGCAATTTGCAAATGATAGGATTTACTTTTAATTGCTGTTGCAAAGAGTTCACCTTTTCCTCATCTGTTTCCTTTAACACCCATCTTTTATCCATGCACTAAAAGTTATTATTAATGTTGTATGATAAAACTTGAAGTAAAATAATTTCGAGAATTTAATTCATTAATTCTCAAAAAATACAAACCATCAGAAAATGATTCAACCGATAAACCTGTTGAAAGATCGGATGGATCTGATATAATATCAGAATAAATCAATTGGCCTGTTTCGCTAAAAATATGTAATAGGATACTTTCATTAAAAGTATTATTTGAAGAAATAAATAACTTTTGCGTAACAGGATTCGGATAACAATTTAATACGAATGGATCATTTTGATCAATAATAATATTATCGGAACAATAACCTGTTTCTACTAAATTATTTAATGCATGAAAAACGTTTAATCTTCCATTGCTGACAGTTATTCCATTCAGGTCTTCTACAAAATCGACACCATTTAAAATATAATCTTTCAGCAACAAAGCCATTGCCGGAGGATCATATTTATAGTCCAGCATAAATTTTTCGCATGCAGCAGAAAACAATAATGCAATTGTTCCGGCAACATGTGGTGCCGACATAGAAGTTCCTGATTGAAAACCGTATAAATTATCCAATTGTGTAGAATATACCAATTGGCCGGGTGCACCAAGATCAATAGTATTTGCACCATAGGCAGCAATAAATAAATTATCTGCTTTATCTGTGTTTGTAACTGTAATTAGGTGATTGGAGGAGCAAGCAGTAGGTATATCTAAAATAACATCAATATTCGCGGTAAAATTTGCTGTAGCGCCAACACTTAAAATTCCAAGGGTTCCTAAAGAATCATACATTGCACACCATATCGGAAAAGAATCAGGATTTCCAAAGTCAACACCGAAGGAGGAATTAGTTGAAACAATAAAAGCGCCTTTTGCTCCATTTGTTTGATCATATAATTCGCGCATTACAAAAACGTAGGAATAAGAAGCAACTGCATCTGCTTCACTGGAAACATTATACACCGGTAAAATTTTAACGTTCCAATTTATCCCGGTAACACCTATTCCGTTATTTCCTTTTGCGCCAACAATTCCGGCAACATGCGATCCGTGAAATCTGTGATCGGGTACTATTCCGTTCGTATCGGTTGAATTCCATCCATCATAATCGTCAATATATCCATTGCCGTCATCATCAATTAAATTGAGTGGTATCTCATTGTAATTTTTCCAGTAATCAAGATCCTCATGTTCAAACTCAGCACCCTCACCAACCAGCGCAACAACAATGGTATCTCCTGTTGCAGTTAATCCGCCGGTGGTTACATCCCATGCAAGTTCTGCATCTACATCTGCATCCTCGAGGCCACCTGTAGTACCATCGTTAAACATATTCCATTGTTGGTAAAAAAGAGGATCATCCGGTAATGATCTTTGAGATGTAATGTGATTGAATTGCACATTTGCAACCAGAGGATGCGTAAAAAATAAATTGTACACCTTTTCCGCATCAATAATTTCCGCATCAAATTTTATTGCATAAATATTTAATCTTTCAGAAAGCGTTTTATTTTTAGTAAGTTGTAATCCGTTATCTGAATTAATTTTTGTAATGATATTTTCTATAGACGCATCTTTAAATAATTGCACAATTAATTCCCCCGGAATACGCTGCACATTTTGTGCAAAAAGTGCCCGGGATAAGAGGCATAAAAACAAACAATATTTAATTTTTCTGATCATAACTGTTTTAGTAAAATTACAGAACTGTTTCCATATTCTTTCATTATTCTTTTATCCATACCGAACGACAAACATCAGAGCTAATTGAATCCTGAATTATATATTCCCAATTAATTGTATCTGCACCGGAACTCATGGTGCCAATACCATTAAAAGAAATGGCCGCTTTAATGGTATCGAGTGTAAGAAATTGATTGTATTGACCATAAACTGGTAAATTAAAAGAAGCGGATAGTCCAAGGTTACTGATATTGCCAACAGTAACAGCAAAATCAGCACAATCGCAATCTTGCACTAAACCGGTATAAAAATAATTTCCGGTTGTACAAGTATCGAAAGCAGCATAATTCTGATGATAATAGTCGTTTATTGGAAGAATTATCTCTACAGTTCGAACTTCCTGACTCGTATTTCCGGCCACATCTTCCACAATATAGGTAACGAAATAGGTTCCATAGTGTTCGATATCAACCTCATTGATTACCTGAAGGGAAGCTGAGAGATTACAGGTATAATTATCGGCAACTTCGGCACCGGCATCTTCATAAGGTTCGGCTCTATAATGAACTCCGACAGGATCAGTATTTACAAATATTTTAGGTGAGATAGTATCTTCCCTCTTGCAGGAAAGGATTAAAATGCCAAAAAGGGGTAATAAAATGAAGAGTCGAAAGTTCATAACTCAACAAAAATAGGGAAAATTAGACAGGCTTATAAAAAGAAACACCCCGATATACGAACATATCGGGGTGTTTAATATTTGGTAGGCATTTAAAATTTCACAAATTCTGCATTACAAGGAACAATTACGGCACCATCTTGTGCGTTATAATCCAAGTCAAACTCAATATTACCAACCTCTCCGGTTGTAACTAAACCATTCGCATCGAAGTAAATGCCAGTTCCGGGAAGATTGTAATTTACTACAATTAATTCCTCATTCAGGTCACCGTCAAAGAAAACAGGAACAACAACTTCAACTCCGTAAGCTCCAAAATTTTCAAAAATCAGTTCATCCGAATCGCCTCCTGACGTAATTGTTACCACATAATAGTTGATCTCAAATTCTACAGTAGGTTCACCGAAAATACCATCACCATCTATATCGCACTCCTCATAAACATTATAGGTACCAACATAAGCTGCTTTATTCATTACTACACGAACAATACGGGTTGTAGTTCCAACGTTACCGGCATCATCCGTAACAGAATAACTTACTTCGTATTCATCAATCCTATCTGTATTTACATCTGTTTCATCAACAACTACATTGGCACTTATATCGCCATCTTCATCGTCAGTTGCTGTAAATCCGGGGTCGGTATAGGTTCCGCCAAGTTCTACAACCAATGGATCGTCACCTTCTAATACAATTGTGGGTGTGCTTAGGTCATCAACGCCGCAACCAGTAAACATAAGGGTTGTTGTGGTTATCACAGCGAGGGTTAAAATTGAAATTTTAGTCTTCATAATTTGTTTTGTTTAAAAAAGTTTCTCGAATTGAGCTTTAATTATTTATATATTTTTACCTTTGTAGTCAAATACTATTCCAAAAATTTCAAAAACAAACAATATGAAAATCAAAATCTTATTATTCGTTGTATCTGCAGGTTTAATTCTTGCGTCATGTACTGATAAAGAAGCCGCAGATAAAATGGCTCAAATGGAAAAAGACATGCATGTTAAGGACAGCACTTATATGGCTGAAAAGACCATGATGATGGATTCTATCTCGAGTATGCAAAAAACGATCATGGAAATGACAGTTGCTGCAGCTTCAAGTTCTAAAACAACTACTACTACAGTTAAAACTACCACTCCTGAGGTTAAAAAAGCAGAAATTGGTACAAAATCAACTGATGGTAAAAAAGTTGACATTAAGAAAAAAGGCGGAGCAACCGGTGGAAATTAAAAATTTCTGAAATTATAAAAGAAAAGAGCCCTATCGAAAGATGGGGTTTTTTTTTGGGGATGGGGAGGAGATGCAGTGGGTAGTGGGAAGTGGGAAGTGGCAGTGGCAGTGGCAGGAGGCAGTGGGCAGTGGCAGTGGCAGGAGGCAGTGGCAATGCCTGATACCCGATACCCGTGTCCGGAAAACAGTGGGCAGTGAGCAGTTTCTGGGTATTGAAAAATTTGGTTGGATTGCTTGTTTAGGTGCGTGTTAAGTTATAGAAATTATAATAACAACAACTTTGGGTAACCTTAGTGCCAATTCCGCTATGCGACAAAAAAATCACCAATATTACAAACTGTCCATAAGGCCAAACCTTATCCAACATTAAACAACAGACAGGCAATCTCTT
>CAZXBG010000068.1:0-20752 GCA_964638865.1 uncultured Chitinophagales bacterium
TTGAACGAACCTTTTTAAACCCGGAAAATCCGCTACCCGATCCCTAACAAAATAAATAGCGCAGCAACCTCATCGCACAAAACCTTTCGTTGCTTTTATTTTATTTTGCCCTTACACTTCGGGTTTTCGTGGACAAGTTACCCTGGATTGCAGTAAACACAAGGCTTTGCAGATATTTGAACGTTGCTGCCTCATCTTTTATATCTTCAAAATCTGTTAGGGAAGGAAGATTTTGCATAAAGAAATTTTGGGTGTGCGACATTTCAATAATCGTGCTCGACAATGACCTGGGGAATTTATATTTAGGATTACATTCTAGAATAACAGACGCAATTCTTGCGCACAAATCTTTATACGGCTTAAATAAACGCTGTTTGTTATCTTCTGTCACATGCCTTGTAAGATATGCTTTTGCCCCTTCTCGCATTACGATCTCATACAACAATCGCTCTTCAACATGTTCGGTTGTTGAATCATCTTTAACCTGGGCGGCAAGTATCTGAATAATTTTTATTAGTTTTTTCTTCGGCTGCTTTATATTATTCGTGTGAAACAGAACCTTGTATTCCTGCCAGCTCCAAAACCAGGAAACAATATACATCAACAGGCGATGTTTGTTTTCAAAATACCGGTAAACCACTGCTTCTGTAGTTACCGCCGCTAATGCAAGTTTTTTAAAGGTGAAAGCTTCGAAACCATACTTGTGGATCAGTATAATTGAATGCTTTATAATCTTTTTACCTGTTTCGGACTCTTCCGGGTCACGCAAAAACAGGTGTTCGTTCATTTTAATTTTGACCGCTAATCTCATAAGGTTGATTAATTAAGAAAGTAAAGATAATATTTTTTAAAAAGATAGTATTACTATCTTTATAAATATTTTTACTATCTTTGCACCGATATAAGATTTACGATGCGCACAAAAGACGTACAACACGAGGACTCAAACACCCGGCAACTTGCTTTTAAGCTGCTCTGGGAGGGAAACGAGAGGTTTGTTAATAATCTCAAGTTAATCCGCAACATACTTAAGAAGGTATATGATACCCCTCCCGGACAGCGGCCATTTGGAGTAATACGCAGTTTTATCGACAGTCTTACTTGCGCTAAATTGATTTTATACCCTGAGCACAGAAATATTTTAAGCATGCAGACAGCCGGTCACAGTATCAACGAAAACATAGCGAAAAGTAAATTTTTACACAACAACCAAAATCCTTAATAAATATGAAAAAAAAATCACGTGACCTTGAAAAGGTTTATACAAAAAAACAGTTTATAGCCAAACTGCTTCGTTTTGCAAATGCGCTTGAAAAAGACAAGCCATTTACAATTCAAATATCAGGAGAACGCATCCGGATTCCTTCTGAAAGCATTATTAACATTGAACATGAACGGGGTTCCGGCTGGGAAGAAATAGAATTTCAGGTGAAATGGAAGAATCAAAAAAATAAATTAAAATCAATAAAAAATCAATAAAAAAAAGGAGGAAATTATGAAATGTCCATCATGCAGTACAGAACTTAAAATGTCGGAAAGACAAGGAATTGAAATTGACTACTGCCCGCAATGTCGTGGCGTGTGGTTAGACAGGGGCGAACTTGATAAAATTATTGAGCGCTCTGCCAGCGAATCAAATAATGCTTCACAGCGGAACGACAATGACCGTCCTTATGAAAAGGATAAATATGACAATGAACACAAACACTATGATGATGACAGATATTCCAAGAGCAGAAAGAAAAAATCATTTCTTGGAGATATGTTTGATTTTTAATAATAAACTAAAGTTATGGCTACCGATATTACATTCTGGATATACTTTATCCTATTTATTTTGCTTATGCTCGCTATTGACCTTGGGGTATTCCATCGCAAAGCACATTCCATTTCCTTTAAGGAATCATTAATATGGACCTTGATTTGGATGGGACTGGCAATGATATTTAATGGAATTATCTATTATTGGCAAGGTCCTGATAAAGCCCTTGAATTTCTCACCGGCTACCTTATAGAACTATCGTTAAGTGTTGATAATCTTTTTGTATTCATTTTAATTTTCGGCTATTTTCAAGTACCAACGCAATATCAGCACAGGATACTTTTCTGGGGAATTATAGGGGCATTGATTTTTAGGGTTATTTTCATTTTTGCCGGTGCAGCTTTGTTGGAAAAATTCCACTGGATGATTTATTTGTTTGGAGGTATATTAATCTTTTCTGGGTACAAAATGTTTGTTCAGAAAGATAAAAAGGTAGATCCTGATAAAAACCCTGTAATCCGTTTGTTTAAAAGATTCTTTCCTGTTACGGAGCAATTGGAAGGCAGTAAGTTTTTTATTAAACAAAACAAAAAATGGCTGGCTACGCCCCTATTCTTAGTCCTGATTCTAGTAGAAACCACCGATATTATTTTTGCCGTAGATTCAGTGCCTGCAATTCTTGCTATTACCACAGATACATTTATTGTATTTACTTCCAACGCATTTGCAATACTTGGATTGCGTTCGCTTTACTTTGCACTAGCCGGAATCATCAATCTGTTCAGGTTCCTTCATTATGGACTTGCCGCCATTCTGATATTTATCGGATTGAAAATGGTGCTTGCTGATGTGTATAAAATTCCTATTGAAGTAGCTCTATTTAGCGTTTTAGGCATTTTAATCACAAGCATTGTAGCTTCCTTAGTTATAAAACCATCAAAAACAAATACTATAGATTTAAAATAAACAAGTAAAACATCACGGACTTTTTTAGTTTGCTTCTTAATTGATGCAGAAAAGCTTATTGCGTATCTATGTTTGACTATAATACTGCTTATAATTATTAAAGAAACAGCGTTGTTTTTTGGATTTTTTTTTCCAAGTGAAACGCAGTTGTTTTCTGCCGGAATATTCTGCGCTGCTCATCACTTTGATGTTAATATTTTTATATTGCTTTTGTTAGAAACCTTAATGGTTGTATTAGGGAGCGTTATAGGATATGCTTCAGGATAATTATTCGAAAAAGAAAATTTATTTCTCTGCAATAAAACGACATCATAAAAAAAAATATTCTGTCAGAAATATGGAGGAGCTTCAGTCGTTGGCAGCAGATTTTTCCCAATTGTAAGAACATTTGCTCCAATGCTTGCCGGCACAGCATACATGAACTTCTTGAGATTCAATATCTATAATCTCATAGGCTCTTTTTAGCAATGTTAATTATTCTCATATCCATCATGATAAGAGGTGCTATAAAATTAAAGAAAAAACCCGGAAGCCTTTAAAATGAAACCTTGCTAAACAAAATAGAATCTGTATTTTAAATCAATATGGTTCACAAAGGCTTCTATCACCCGAACAACAATAATCCTGCTATATTAACTCCTCCAAACTTAAAAATGAAAGCTGATTCGGTTTGTCTTTGCAATAATTTCCATATAATACAAATGTACTTTGTCGGTTATAATTATTTTGCTATTTTTATACGCTTGTTAACATTGGAGTGTAGGGTGGAGCATTTAGTTTTTTCACAATCCGGCGTTAGCGAACAATGGTTAGGTGACACGGTGACTTTAAACTGATTGCAATTAATTAACTTTGACAAACTTAATATAAACGGAGTTGCTGAAAACCGAACAAAGTAAACAAACAAAAATGCGGAGCCTGTGCTAAAAAGCTGTGACAAAATAAAATGATAATAAAAATTCAACTCTTCGCTTTCTTGATTTTTATTAATTTAAAATCAAATGCGCAGTGGCAACCGGATGCGCGGCTTACAAATGATTCGTCAACCTCATTTACATCCTATAATAATTCCCGGTGCATTGCGGCAAAAGAAGATACTGTTCACGTGATATGGGAAGATTCCCGTGATGGGGCTCCGGAAATATATTATAAACGTTCCACGGATGGCGGTATAAGCTGGGGAGCAGATACCCGGTTAACAAATAATAGCTTTACTTCCTGGTTTCCTTGTGTGTCAGTGAATGGATCAAATGTACATGTAGTATGGTTTGATGATCGTGATGGGAACTATGAAATTTATTATAAAAGATCAATTGATGCAGGTACAAGTTGGGGAAGTGATATAAGACTTACAAATGACTCTTTTGCTTCGGGTCGTCCTACCATATTTGCAACTGACTCTGTAGTTCATGTTGCCTGGGGTGACACTCGAAACGGGGACGTGCGAGAAATTTATTACAAACGCTCTGCTGATGGCGGTAATACCTGGGGTGCCGATACCAGAATAACTAATGACCCCAATGATTCACGACATGCTTCTATATCTGCATCCGGCTTATATGTGCATGTATTATGGATTGACCTGCGTGATGGTAACTATGAGGTATATTATAAAGGTTCAGGAGACGGAGGCTTAACATGGGGGACTGATACTCGTTTAACCAATACTTCCACTGTATCAGAATACCCCTTGCTTACTGCATCCGGTTCTGTGGTTCATGTGGTATGGGCGGATGGTCCTGTAAGTCCTTCCAATATTTTTTATAAACATTCCACAGATAACGGTATTACCTGGCAGCCAGATGTGCAACTAACTAATAGTTCAACAGCAATTTCAATTGCTCCTTCTTTAACGGTATTTGATTCAATGGTGCATCTTGTATGGCAAGATAATCGGGATGGGAATAATGAGATATATTACAATCAATCATTGGATGAAGGAGTTTCATGGGGAACAGACAACAGACTTACTGACCAGGTTGCCTCATCAGAAAGTCCTTTTGTGACTGTATCAGGCACAGCAGTTCATGTAATATGGCAAGACAATCGAGATGGGAATTATGAGATATATTATAAACAAGACCCAACCGGTAATTCTGTTGGAATAGAGGAAAACTCAATAGAATATTCATTTTCTATTGCTCCTAATCCCGTTCGCAGAGGAAATAACTTCGTTATAAATATCAATTCGCAACCCGACACCCGAAATTCAAAAATAGAAATCTTCAATGCACTTGGAGAAAATATTTATTCAGAAAAACTATCCAGCAAAACACAAACAATTTACTCCCAATTTTTTTCTTCGGGAATTTATTTTGTAAAAGTAATTGATGGAGAAAAGATGTTAATCCAGAAAGTAATTGTTCAATAATTGACTGGATATAGCTTTGAAGAAAACTATTAAAAGAATGGTTTTAAGCGGTAATCAAATAGTTATGCGTCTAACAAACAATGCAGGTTATTGAACAGTTGTGCTTCTAGCCCCTTCTTTTAAAAACTTCATTTATACCTATTGTGTTAGGTGCAGCCCACCCTATCCAGCCTCAGCATTGACTTCCAAAGTTTTAATTGGCGTAGTGCTCACTTGAAACTGCCCGACTTTTAATCACCATTTTTGCGGGAGACTTGGGACAACAACTAACATTTAGTAGAACGGCAACTAAAAGAAATAAAGCCAATACAAAAAACCAATAGGAAAATAAGTGATAATTTATTTTCCTATTCTGTTTTCAATACTTTACATTTTCAAACCACGAAAATTTATCTCTAATAATATTTCCCTTTTCAGCTTTTAGATAATTCAAAAAAGAATTTGCAACCATTGAAAAACCCTTGTCTTTTAGCCAAATTAAATTCCAAACCGATTTTATCGGGAATCCTTTAACAGGAATAATTTGAAGTTCTCCCGTGTTCAATTCGTTTTTAATTCCAATTAAGGGCATAATGGAAAAACCCATTCCTGCAATTACAGCTTGCTTTACAGCTTCGTTAGATGTGAGTTCCATTTTCTTTTTTACAGGCAAATGATTTTTTAGAATAAATTTTTCCATCACATGCCTGGTTCCCGAACCTTGCTCTCTATAAATTAACGGAATGGTTTCAAATATTTTTTTGTCGTACATCTTTTTTTTAAACTTATTGTCTTTGTTTCCTATAAGATAAAGTTGGTTTTGCATTAATTCCAATTTATTCAACTTCATGTTTTCGGGCATTACAGAAACCAAGGAAAAATCGACTTCATTGTTTTCTAAACTTTGAATTACCTGCGCTTTATTGGTTACATCAAGCAGCAACTCCACTCCCTCGTGCAGTTTTAAAAATCCTGAAAGAAAATATGGCATAACATATTTGCCGGTTGAGACCACTGAAATTTTTAAACGCCCGGCGAGTTTTCCTTTATACTCCTGCGTTCGGTAGTTGATAGACTGTGCTTCCTCCAAAATTTTCTCTGCTGAAACGGCTATCTCTTTTCCAAAGTCAGTAATGAAAATTTTTCTTCCAATTATTTCCGTAAGCGGAATATCGAACTGGGATTGAAAGTTTTTTAATTGTATGGAAACAGCAGGTTGGGTTAAATGCAATTCCTCTGAAGCCTTTGTTACGCTTTTTGTTTGCGTGATCTTTAGAAAGATTCTCAATTGGTTAATTGTGTAATTCATAAATTATTTTTATACTAATCATTGCAAAGTTATATGAAAACTTATGAATTCAAATACTCAATTTTGCAGGAAATATAAAACGAAACAGAAAATGAAATCAACAAAAGCCAATTCAACATCCAAGTTTTCAGCGTTAGTAACCCTATTGCTGATTCTCGTAACCACTTTCAGTTTTTCTCAAACAGCTTCTAAAACTGCTGCTGTAACTGATAGCGTAACTATGACAAAAGAAAAACAACAAAACATTACACCGCAACAAGCGCTGCAAAAATTAAAAGATGGCAACAATCGTTTTGTTTCCGGCAAACTACTGGATCGAAATTTAAACGACCAGGTAAAAGCAACTGCTAATGGGCAATTTCCTTATGCAATTGTTTTGAGTTGTGTTGATTCCCGCACATCAACCGAATTGATTTTTGATGAAGGATTGGGTGATATTTTTAATGCAAGAATAGCCGGCAATTTTATAAACACCGACATATTGGGAAGTATGGAATTTGCCTGCAAGGTGGCTGGAGCAAAATTGATTTTGGTTGTTGGCCATAATAAGTGCGGTGCAATTAAAGGTGCTTGTGATAATGTCGAGTTAGGCAACCTCACCCATGTTATTGATGAAATTAAACCGGCTGTGGATAATGTAAAAAATATTGATGGAGAGAGGAATTCACATAATGACGACTTCGTGCAAGCCGTTGCAGAGGAGAATGTAAGGCTCGCAATCAAGGAGATTAGTGAAAAGAGCAGTATCTTAAATGAAATGGAAAAAAAAGGGGAAATAATTATTGTGGGTGCGATGTATGATTTAGGAACAGGCAAGGTTACATTTTTGCAAAACTAATATCAATCAAAAATAACAATACCAGTGTTTAGCCACAGAAAATTAGTAATAGCCACCAAACATCAAAAGGAGAAAGTAATTTCTCCTTTGTTTGAAAAAGCATTTGGAGTAAAGTGTTTTACTCCCGAAAATTTTGATACCGATTTGTTTGGAACTTTTAGCGGCGAAGTTGAACGCGAGAATGACCCTATTACAACACTTAGAATTAAATGCCTGCAAGCAATGGAAGAAAACAATTGTGATTTGGGTATTGCAAGCGAAGGTTCTTTTGGCTCACATCCTTCCATCTTTTTTGCACCTGCAGATGATGAGTTTTTGATTTTTATAGACAAGAAGAATAATCTTGAAATAATTGAAAGAGAGTTAAGCACCAAAACAAATTTTAATGGCGATGAAATAAAAACAGAAAAACAATTGATGGCCTTCGCCACCAGTGTATATTTTCCATCTCACGCCTTGATATTGCGAAAAGCAAAAAATGATAATACAGAAATCATTAAAGGAATTACGGATTGGGAAGTGCTAAAAAAAACATTTCAATTTGTAATTAAAAAACATGGAAGTGCTTATGCCGAAACCGATATGAGGGCTTTATATAATCCTTTAAGGATGCTAGTAATTGAAAGTGCTGCAAAAAAATTAGTGGAAAAAATAAATTCCTTTTGCCCAGTATGCAGCACTCCGGGATTTGGAATTAAAGAAGCAAAAGAAGGTTTACCATGCAGTTCATGCGGATTTGAAACACGTTCCACTTTAAGTTACCTCTATCAATGTAAAAATTGTTCATGCATAAAAGAAGAAAAATTTCCAAAACAAAAGTTCACAGAAGACCCAATGTATTGTGACATCTGCAACCCATAACTATCTAAACTTGACTCAAACATTAATAAAAGGTGCAACTTTGGTGAACGAAGGGGAAATTAGATCGGTAGATGTATTAATTAAGGGAGAGAAAATAGAAAAAATAGATAACACCATAACCAAAACGAAAGGAAACATTAAAACGATAAACGCAGAAGGTTTGTTCCTTATCCCGGGTATGATTGACGATCAAGTGCATTTTCGTGAGCCGGGGCTTACATTTAAAGGAAACATTTATTCAGAATCAAAGGCGGCTGTTGCAGGCGGTATTACCTCTTACATGGATATGCCCAACACAAATCCAAATGCAACTACCTTAAAACTTCTTGAAGAAAAATATCAATTGGCTGCAAATTCTTCCTTCGCTAATTATTCCTTTTTTATGGGAATAAATAAAAATAATTTGGAAGAATCGCTCACTATCAATAATGAAACCATTTGCGGGTTGAGTGATGATGGATTGTATTTTGATAATAAAGACGGACTTGTTTGCAATTATCCTGATTATTTAGAAAAACTTTTTTCAAGGTCTGATGCATTGATTGCACTGCATTGCGAAGATGAAAATATTATTCACAAAAACTTAAAGGAATTTAAAAGTAAATATGGAAATGATATACCTGTAAGTTGTCATGCTTTAATCAGAAGTGAAGAAGCTTGTTTCCAGGCAACAAAAAGAGTAGTGGAAATTGCCAGGAAACACAATACAAGGCTTCATGTATTGCATGTATCCACACAAAAGGAGACTACACTTTTTAATTCTGAAATTCCTATTTCTCAAAAACGGATAACAGCAGAAGTTTGTGTGCATCATTTATGGTTTTCAAATGCGGACTACGAAACAAAAGGTGCTTTAATAAAATGGAACCCATCTATTAAAACAGAAAAAGATAAAGAGGGGTTACTACAAGCCCTTAAAGAAAATAAACTTGACATTATTGCAACAGACCACGCCCCCCATAGTTTGGAAGAAAAATCGGGCAGTTATTTTCAAAGCAAATCAGGTGGTCCTTTAGTTCAGCATGCTCTGCCAATTTTATTAGAGCTGTATCATCAAAATAAAATTTCCTTAAAAGAAATCGTAAAACGAATCAGTCATAATGTAGCAGAAATTTATCGCATTAAAGACAGAGGTTATATAAGAGAAGGCTATTATGCTGATTTAGTTTTGATTGATTTACATAATAATTGGACTGCCTCACAAGACTCCATTCTATATAAATGCCAGTGGTCTCCTTTTACAGGTTATCAATTTAAAAGTAAAGTGATAACAACTTTTGTGAACGGAAATTCTGTTTTTGACAATGGAAAATTTAATGAATCCAACTTTGGTAAACGATTACTATTTAAAAATGAAAGATAAAATCTATGGAAAACTTAAAAAGGAATAATTCACTTTTTGTCATTTGTCCGTTTTGCCAATTAGAAATTTATTTGCAAAAAAAATATGGCGACGATATATTTTTTATGACCGCAACAGCAGGAGTTTTAAATTTTGATTTAAGTGAAGTTCTAGACCTAAAAGATTTTATTAAAAGGGAACATATCACTGATATATATTTGGTGAATGATATAGGATGCAACTTTATTGAAGAAGCAATTAATAAAAAAAAGGAATTTGGATTACATGCTGAAAAACAATTAAGAGTGTTGTTAAAACACAACCAATTAAAAACAATTGGCAAGGCTTCAATACATGAAAAGAAAATAATAGTAGCAAAAATAAATGTTCAACAGCAAGTAAAGTATTTGGAGTCAGAAAAATTTTTGAAAAATGAAGTAGAAAATTCAGAAATAAATATACATACACTTATAACAAATAAATGCGAAACAATTAAAAACAAATTCAATTTATATTAAATACAAGCATGGACTTTCAAATTCTTATTTCAAATCTAACCAACCCAACTTTACTTTTTTTTGTTTTGGGAATTATTGCAACAACTGTTAAAAGCGACTTAGAGATTCCTGCATCTTCCAGTAAATTTATTGCACTTTATCTTTTGTTCTCCATTGGTTTTAAAGGTGGACAAGAGTTGGCCCATAGTGGTTTTACCAGTGAAATTGTGTATTCACTTTTATTCGGAATCGCTTTGGCATCAATAATTCCCTTATACACTTTTTTTATTTTGAAAAGAAAATTGACCATCAGCGATGCAGGAGCAGTAGCTGCTGCTTATGGTTCAGTAAGTGCGGTAACATTTGTTGCCGCAATATCATTTTTGGAAGCACAAAAAATAGCTTTTGGAGGACACATGGTAGCCGTTATGGCGCTAATGGAATCTCCGGCAATTATTGTTGGTGTTATTTTAATGATGCGATTTGATAAAGAAAAAACAAATAAAGTAAATTTAAAATCAGTGGTCCACCACTCCTTTACCAATGGAAGTGTACTCCTGATATTAGGAAGTTTAGTGATAGGTTTAATTGCCGACTCCAAACAGGCTGAGGGCATCAAACCATTTACCACCGACATTTTCAAAGGGTTTCTTGCCATTTTTTTATTAGAAATGGGAATGGTTACAGCAAAAAGATTTTCAACATATAAAAAATATGGATTGTATGTTTCGATGTTTGCTATAATTATTCCCGCCATAAACGGATGTATTGTTGCCTACATAAGTCAATTTGTAACACCTGATGTTGGAAACCGTTTTATTTTCTCCATACTTGCTGCAAGCGCATCCTACATTGCCGTTCCGGCCGCCATGCGATTGGCAGCCCCTAAAGCCGACCCCGGACTTTACATTCCAATGGCATTGGGGGTTACTTTTCCTTTCAATATTACTATAGGAATGCCGCTGTATTTTGTGATTATCAATTTTTCAGGATAGAACAAAAACAAAAAACATTTCATAAAATGTTGCCTTATTTGATGTTGCCTAAAGCTACTTCTTTGTGTCTTCCAATTATCCTGTTTCCCAACAAAACAACAATTACAATTACCACCGGATATACAGGAATTAAATATCGGTAATTTTGTATCGGGTGCGAGTAAATGCTCATCGCTACATATAAAAATACAAATGTGGCTGTAAAAAGTAGAAATCTGCCTAACTGATTTTGCTGCAGAATTGTTTTTCTTTTTAAAATACTGAATATCACCAAAACAATAAATCCGAAAAGCATTACATAATATAATACTGCGCGATAACCATAAACATTATCAAACAGCGTAGATTTAAATTCATATTTATCAACAGGAACCTGAAAATATTCTTTGGAGGTATTATCAGGAACATATTGTTTTTCTGAACCGTAGGGAAATACTTCAAAAACGCCTCCCATGTTGGGTACCATATAATATCTGAAAAATTGTAACGGGTATTTATTGCGCAAAAATGTTCCGTAATCTTTCCATTGTGTTCCGGTATAAACCCATGCGGCATTGTAAGGAATGCGCATTTGATTGGCATTATATCCAAGCAGTGCCTTACCCGGAAACAATTTATCCCACATAAAATCAGTGTCTTTAATATGATACCAACTGTAACAGGTATCGTTAAAGCTTGTAACCAAACTATGCATGGCTGCTATTTGTTTATCCGGTATTTGTCTGGGATCCAACTCGATATGCGGAATAATTGCTACAGCATTATTCGCGATAGCCCAACCGCTAAATCCGGAGAAGGTTTCATATCCAAATAGTTCTGCAGTTTTATTTTTAACAGATTGCACCGTTGATATCAAAATAATAAGCGGCACTAATGCCATAGCCGAAATAAATTTCCATTTTTTATAATCCAAAATAAAAATAAATGCTGATATAACAGGATAAAATAATCCGATATATCTCACATTTATTACAAAATATAACACAATACAATGCAGAATTGCAGCAACAATATTTTGCCGCATTAACATCCAAATACCAGTTGTGATCCACATAAGTGTGAGACTATTAAATAAACTGTCGCTCAAAAGTGTATTGGTATTGCGCAAAATATCCGGATGTAAAACAATTATGAGTGAAACTGTATAGAAAAGAATATTTTTTAGTTTAAAGAAGTACTGAATTGTAAATAAAAAGGTAATAACTGCCACATAATTAAATAAACTCTGCCATATATAAACAAATTTAACAGAGCTTCCAAAATCGTGAAAAAAACGGATAAACGACGAATACCCCATAGGTCGGTATCCACCATAGGTATTGATTTGAGCACAATAAACATAATTTCCCGTATCGGCAGTGGTAAAAGGATAAGGAAATAAGCGGCTGATAATTATGGATATCAATAAATAAACTGCAGAAATGATCAAAAACTGATTCCGTTGGGGCTTCGCAAAAATATAACGGATAAACCCGGGTTCTCCACTCCTATTTACTTTATTGTTGGACATTTATATTAATTTGAAGTAGCAATATTAGTTGTTTCAGAACAATTCTTAAAATGGTGAAGCATTTTGTGAACAGTCATAATTGCCACATCAAAATTCCTTTTCCTAACTTCGCAACTTAAATTGCTACAATGCATAAATTAGCCAACCGTATCGCCAACCTCGACGAGTCAGCCACTATTAAGATGGCTCAAATGACCCGTGAACTTAAACGCCAGGGTAAGGATATAATTGATCTGAGTCTTGGGGAACCTGATTTTGAAACCCCGGAACCAATCAGGGAGGCTGCAAAAAAGGCGATTGATGACGGTTTTACGCATTATACGCCGGTTGCAGGTTATTTGGATGTTCGGGAAGCTATTTCGGCCAAATTTAAACGGGAAAACGGATTAACTTACACTGCTGACCAGATCGTAATTTCTACCGGAGCAAAACAGTCCATTATTAATGCTGTATTGTGTTTAGTAAACCCCGGAGATGAAGTTATTTTGCCTGCACCATTTTGGGTGAGTTATTCCGCAATGGTGAAATTGGCAGAAGGAAAAATTGTAGAGTTACCTACTGATATTGAAGGTGATTTTAAAATAACCCCGGCACAACTGGAAAATGCGATCACCCCAAAAACTAAAATGATCATTTTCTCCTCCCCCTGCAATCCAACAGGAACAGTATATACTAAAGATGAATTACTGGCATTGGCAGAAGTGATCCGTAAACATGAGAATTTGTATGTAATAAGTGATGAGATTTATGAACATATTAATTTCACTTCAGCACATGCAAGCATAGCACAATTTGATTTTATTTACGACAGAGTGATAACGGTGAACGGGTTGTCAAAAGCGTTTGCCATGACGGGTTGGAGATTGGGTTATTTAGGCGGTCCACAATGGATAGCAAAGGCCTGCGATAAAATTCAGGGGCAATTTACCTCTGCAACATGCAGTGTAACACAACGGGCAACAATTGAGGCCTTAAATGGCGATCTCAGTGCTTCTGAGGAGATGAAAAAAGCATTTATACGCAGGCGAGATCTTGTATACGGCATGTTAAAAAATATTAAAGGATTAAAATTTAATTTACCGCAAGGTGCATTTTATTTTTTTCCGGATGTGAGTAATTATTTTGGAAGAAGTTACAACGGAACAACAATTGAAAATGCAGATGATCTTGCTATGTATCTTTTAAATGAAGGTAATATTTCGGTGGTGACAGGTTCTGCATTTGGTGATAAAAATTGTATCCGTTTCAGTTATGCAACAAGCGATGATAAACTTGTGGAAGCAATGCGCAGAATGGAAATTGCACTTGAAAAATTAGTGGTACATCAAAGTACTCCGGTTTAATTTTATTAAAACATGGCGACAGCAAAAGAGATCAGAAAATTATTTAACCAATTCAACAAATTAAAAGTTGCCGTGGTTGGAGATTGTATGGTTGATAAATATGTATATGGCAATGTAGATCGTATTTCTCCAGAGGCTCCTGTTCCTGTTCTTTCAATAAATAATTCTATTGCACGATCAGGTGGTGCGGCTAATGTTGCAATGAATTTACATGCGCTTGGTGCTGCTCCTGTTTTATTTTCTGTTATCGGAGCTGATGTGGAAGGTGATAAACTGCTTGAAATTTTAAAGGATACTCGCATTAAAACAAATTATATCTTTCGTTCGGCAAGCAGAATAACGACTTCGAAAACGCGTATCATTTCCAAAAATCATCAAATGATGCGAATAGATCATGAGATGACGGAAAACTTGGATGCAGCCATGGAAAAAAAAGTATTGAACGCTTTAACTTCCTTTCTGAAAAAGGAAAAACCCGACGTTTTAATATTTGAGGATTATGATAAAGGAATGTTATCTGCAAATTTTATTATGGCTGTTATAGAAATATGTAATGTAAATAATATTCCTGTTGCGGTAGATCCAAAAAAGAAAAATTTCTTTGCTTATCAAAATTGCACTTTGTTTAAACCGAATTTAAGGGAGATTAAAGAAAGTTTAAATATTAATATTGACGCCGGTGATTTAGGAAGTTTAAATATAGCTGCCGATATTTTACAAAAACAATTAAAAAACAATTCCACCATGATCACACTCGGGGAACATGGAATTTTTATTAAAACCGGGAAAAAATTCTTCAAAAAAGATGCCTATTTGCGCAATGTTGCAGATGTTTCCGGGGCAGGTGATACGGTTATAAGTATAGCTGCACTTTGTCTTGCAGTTAATGCTGATGCACAACTCACAGCAGGCATAGCAAATATTGCGGGCGGATTGGTTTGTGAATCTTCCGGGGTTGTGCCGGTGGATAAGAAACAGTTATTACAAGAATGTTTATCGTTATTGTGTTGAAGCAACTTCGTTAATGAACCTTTCATATAGCAAACTGCAAAAACCTTTGATAATTAATTTCCCCCTTCCCTCAGACCTCACAGGTTTCTTAAACCTGAGAGGTCGAGGCCGTTTTCATTTGATAATTTGACATTGGTAATTCTTCTTTTTTTAACGATTCGACATTGAACATGCCATTTTCAATCAAATGCACTAATTGGCATTGCAAGAACCACTCAAAGTAACTGTTTTGCGCCCTAAAATGATTAATGATCTTTTAAAGGATAATTATTACTGAAAAAACTAGAATTGCAGGCAACAGGCCAACCTTGCAGTAAAACATTGCATCACCTGCAGCAGAGCCTAAAGCAATTATTAATGCAACTTTAAAAACACCTTGCATAGCTGCCCTCTTGCCAATAAGCCTAAGCTGACAAGCATTACAGTGAAAATGATTGGGACACTTAACTGCGTTTAATCCTTATTTGTTGATTTTTTCTTTGCTGCTCGGTCAAAACGAAGCAGCATGAAGTTTTATTGGGAAGCTGGCTATTAATGCGTTACTGATTATACTACCTTGGAAGTTGCATACTCCAACAATGAAGTCCTCCTCCGTTATGATTAGTTTCAACAGTATTTATCTGATATATTTTTCTGTCAGGGAAAAATTGCTGCAATATTTGTTTTGCTTGTTCATCTTTTGCTTTTGATGCTTCTGGTTTTCCCTCTGTCCAATATTTTGATTCAAAAACTGTTTCGTTGGTTATTAAAAAATTCATGTAACTACTTGATGGAACAAAGTGAACTGTGTCGCCAATGGAAAATTTTTTTTGCTCTGCAAGAATTCTCCAGAATAGAAAACTTATTTCCTCATTCATGTTGACCGTATCTAATGCAAAAGTCATATAATCGTTGTCAGGAACCGGCATCTTAATAATCGTGAATGGTTTTCCATCCTGGTCGGTAGCATTTTTGAGGATTTCATAATTTATTTTCATCCGTTCCAAGGTGATTTTTTTTACAGGATCAATTGCTGCCTCTGCGGAATCTGGAAATGAAATTAATATAGTGGAATCATTTACAAAACGACAAAATTGGTCAACATGACCCAATACACCAACACCAAAATAGTTTTCTGTAATAAGCGTCGCCCATCCGAAAGGGTCTTCATCGGCACCTTCTTTTAACCAGATTATCTTTTTTGCATTTAAAACCTTTTTGAGTTCCAATTCCTGTTGATCTATAGTCATATCTGGATTGCGTTGCAGGTTAACTGATTCAACCTGTAGAATTGTACCTTTGCCGTTTGTTTCCACAGCGCCTCCTTCATTAACCATTCGGGAAGAAATTACCGGATGAGGAAATTCTTTGTGAAGGGTTGTTATATATTTCACTCTCTTTTTTTTATCTTCCTCAATATAACCTTTAAACTCTTTCTCAAAATACCATCCATAAGAATTCCATTCAAAATTTACCAACTGTATATTTCCATTCCTGTTTTTCATAAAAAGCAATCCATCCCGTTCAGCAAAACTAAAACCCTCCGAAGAATGCATAAAAACAATGCTGTCAATATTTGCACCTGCAGCAGAAAGTTTTTTAATAAAAGTTGCCTTCATTGAATCAACAACAATACTGTAAACTTTTGTCGCTTTACTAAGTTGTGTTGCCATTTCAAAAGAGGCAGCATCATCAAGCCCACCAATAATAACTCCGGATTGATTTTCCCATTCAGCGGGAAGATAAAATTCACTTTCGTTTTCCTGGTTACATGAGTAGAAAATGGTTATGATTGTTTAATAAGATAATATTTTCTGTAATTTCATAATTGTTATCTTTTTTTACGATTGTTTGATGTTTTTAATGTTCGTAAATCTGAGCCAAGACGCAGCAAGGTCACATCCGCTGCCCAAACTACTTCATATTGACTTTCTTTTGGAAAATCAAATTTTATTTTGAGGTTCCATAAAATATCTTCTACTTCCGTTTCCTGATAATTCAAATCAGCGTATTGGTGTGCTATTTCTTTCAATGGATACCATTGAGTTATGATTTGTTTTATTGTCTCAATTTTTTCCCTATTTATGGTCTTGATACATATTGCGACCTAGTGCTGCCATCATTCTTCAATCCATTTTGGCGACAAAACTGAATTAAATCATCGATATCCAATATCACTTCTCTAACGTTAAAACCTTCGCTTTCAAGGCTTACTTTTGTATTCATAAAAGATTTTCTCCATTCATCCCATGTATCATGAAGTTTCTCCTTATCATCAGCAGATTCCTTAAATCTATTCCAGTCTTCTTTTCTATAAGATGCTAAATTTATAACTGTCTTCATAGTTTCGATTGTTTTAGCATGGTATATAATGCACACCCGATACGTATCGAGTGTGGGAAAACTCCTCCATTAAAACCATCACCAAAACTACTAAATAAATATATAAAGGCATACTACCTTTCGAAAAAAATGGTGTATGGATTTTATTACCCCTCAAAATCGCAAGCAGATTGCGTTTAGCAGCCTGGATGATAAAATAACTGCCGACAACGCGGAGCGTTTTGTGGCTGGATTTTTTGTAGAGTTGGAGATGGATAAAATAGATAATATAGTTGCTATATTAAAAAGGCAACCCGTAAGTGACAAATTTAATTGAATGCAATCGATTGCAAATAAATTTTACCAATATGTAACATGTTAAAACTTAAACAAATATTTAATTTTTTTTATCAGGAAGCATTTTTAGTCAATTAGACCAAATGCAATTTATAAAATAAGTTAGCCTAAAAAATATTAGCAACTCCTGAAACGCATTAAATAAGACACAGTTTTAGATGTTTTTGTTTTTTTGTGGAGAATGATAAATGTTTTTCATTACAACAGCATTTATGCACTGGGTTTTACGGTGGTTTCGGTTTGGCGTTTTTTGAAATAAGCTAATATTTCTTCTTTTGTCATCTTGGATAGCTTTTCGCTTAATTTATCCCGGTGTTGTCGCATAAATTTTACTGCGTCAAATTTGGTTGACTGTCAACCGGAAATGAATTTTGATGCTAAAGTAAATTCCACTTTAATAAAAACAGAAGATAATGGATTGTAGCTGCTCCCCAGAAACTGAACTTGACCCTACATTTGGGCTATTCCAATCTCCATTCACAACTCACCATTCTCCATTAATTTCCCCCTTCCCTCAGACCTCACAGGTTAAAAAAAACCTGGTAGGTCGAAGGAGAATGTATTTGTTAATTTATTAATCGGGTAATTTTATAATTGAATAGTGCCCGGCTGTTCATTGGTACATTTACACATTGGTACATTTACACATTGGTACATTGGTACATTTCACCACTCGGCTGTTCCATTCCTACTTCGATCTTATCGCTTCCACCGGATCCATCTTCGATGCAGTAATTGCCGGAATTATTCCTGCAATTACGCCAATTGCAACTGCGATACTTGTTCCGATCAATGCATTTTTCAGAGATAATAAAAAACCAAAGTCGGTGGCTTTATCCGCCATAAACATTACGAACCAGACCAGAATTAATCCGACCACACAACCGATAAGAGATAAAATAATTGCTTCAATTAAAAATTCGGTGAGTATGAGATAATTTTTAGCGCCCAGTGCTTTTTTTATGCCGATAATATTAGTGCGTTCTTTCACACTAACGAACATAATATTTGCAATTCCGAATCCGCCTACAAGAATACTAAAGCCACCTATAATTAAACCTACAATATTTAATACTGCAAACATGTCGTCCAATGCATCTGCTGCGAGTGTAACTTCATTCACAGCAAAATCACTTTCTTCCAACGGATGTAAATTTCTTGCACTGCGCATAATGGGATAAATTTCATCTTTAATTTCATCAGCCGTTACCCCTTCCTTCGGTTTTACTTCAATTACAGGATCTATAAATCCGCTATTCATATCCACTACCCTTCTTATATAATTGAAGGGCATTAAAATGGTATTATCATTCGAAATATCAATAATGCTTGATCCTTCCTTTTCCAACACCCCAATTACCTTCATTTTATATTGTCGGTCAATTTCGCGCAACCAAATATATTTTCCAACGGGACTAATATTTGGCGGAAATAATTTTTCTGCAACTTCAAATCCTAAAATAACTACCTCTGATCCTCCAACGGATTCATTCGGTACAAAATATCTGCCGTCTTTAAAATTGAGACTATAAATTTTATCGTATTGTTCAGTTACACCACTAACCTGCACATTTTGTAAGGTATTATGCTGATATTTTACTTCATCCAGATTTAACCAAACTTCCACACAAACCGCTTCAGCACCTTCCAGTTTATCGTCAAGCATTTTATATTCAGCATATTTCATAGAAGGACGCTTCACATAATCCCACCATGCATATTCCTCATTACTGAATTGCCAAGGCCATTTTTGGATGTAGATCATATTAGTTCCCAACTTATCCAACCCACTTTCCATATTTCTTTTGAGGGAGTCAACCGCACTTAAAACAGCGATTATGCAGAAAATTCCGATCGACACACCAAGCAGGGAAAGGAAGGTTCGCAGCTTATTATTCTTCAATTCCTGGAATACAAGTGAGCAGGTTTCTGATATCGTTCTGAGTAAGGCTATCATATTTGCATCAAAGATATTCTATAGTTTGCATTGATTTCGTTATAATATCGTTAATTTTGCGCCCGCGTTACAGAAGTTCTGTGATGCATAAAATTAAAACCCGTAAGTTTTATGAAGTTATCAAAATTCAATTTCGAACTCCCCAAAGACATTATTGCACAGCACCCTACAGCCGCCCGCGACGATTCGAAAATGATGGTGGTTCACCGAAAAACAGGTAAGATCGTCCACAAAAAATTTAAAGATATTCTAGAGTATTTTACAGAGCACGATGTAATGGTACTAAATAACACAAAGGTATTTCCTGCGCGTTTGTATGGTCGCAAGGAAAAGACCGGTGCTAAAATTGAAGTATTTATGTTGCGCGAATTAAATCGCGAAATGCATTTATGGGATGTTTTGGTTGACCCGGCAAGAAAAATTCGCGTTGGAAATAAATTGTATTTCGGTGATGATGATATGTTAGTTGCTGAAGTTGTTGACAATACCACTTCGCGAGGAAGAACCATACGTTTTTTACATGATGGGTCCGCGGAGGAATTAAGACGTATTCTCGATATTATGGGAGAAACACCGCTTCCAAAATATATCAAACGCAAACCGGATGAGGAGGATAAGGAACGTTATCAAACCGTATTTGCAAAACATGAAGGTGCTGTAGCCGCGCCTACTGCAGGTATGCATTTCAGCCGTGAATTATTAAAGCGACTCGAAATTAAAGGAGTAAATTTTGCAGAATTGACTTTACACGTTGGATTAGGAACTTTCAGAAGTATTGATGTAGAAGACCTATCAAAACATAAAATGGATGCGGAATATTTTAAAGTAGATAAAAGCTGCTGCGATATTGTAAATAAAGGTTTGGAAGAAAATCGCAGAATATGTGCAATCGGAACTACAACAATGAGAGCTTGTGAAAGCGCTGTTTCCGCATCAGGGAAACTAAAACCGGAGGAAGGATGGACCAATTTGTTCATTCATCCACCATATGACTTTACGATCTGTAACACAATGGTTACGAATTTCCATTTACCTAAAACTAGCCTTGTAATCATGGTTGCAGCCTTTATGGGTTACGATCTAACTATGGAAGCGTATAAAGTTGCCATGAAAGAAAAATATCGGTTCTTTTCTTATGGGGATGCGATGTTGATTGTGGATTGAGGGGGCAATTGGTAGCGGGTAGCGGGTATCGGGATGCCTTCTAAGCCGAGTGTTTTACTTAGACCAATGATACTTGACTTTTTGGTGAGTGGTGAATTGTGAGTATGCTCCGAATGAAGATTTAGGTAACATTTATGCGATGAGTAATGAGTAATGAGTAATGAGTTTGGATCACTAAGGATGGTACTT
>CAZXBG010000069.1:0-20738 GCA_964638865.1 uncultured Chitinophagales bacterium
TCAATTCTTTCCGAATTTCAATATTATTTACTGAATTTTGCAGTTGATAACATGAAACAAACTAACGTCTCACCAACAGAAACCATCAGAATTGTTAATTACGGTTCGACTGAATATGATGAAATTGTGGCGTTGCGATATGAAATTTTGCGCAAACCTTTGAACCTTCATTTCACCGCTGAACAACTCGCAGCAGAGGTAAATTATTTACATCTTGGGTATTATCAGAGAGGAGAGTTAATTGCTTCACTCATCCTGGTTCCGGAAGAAAAGGGTAAAATGAAAATGAAACAGGTTGTAGTAGCAACCGGACATCAGGGAAAAGGAATAGGAGCGAAGTTGATCTTCGCGGCGGAACAATTGGCTGTTGAAAAAGGATATAATTTTATTTATTGCCACGCACGCGATACTGCGGTACCTTTTTATTTGAAACTCAATTACAGACAAGTTGGCAATATGTTCGAAGAACTTACCATCCCGCATTGGGAAATGGAAAAGGACCTGTATTAGGTCCTTCAATATAGGTTAAATCAAAAACTTATTTCCTTTTTTTTTGCACCTTATTCACATAATAAACTTCCCAGTCTATAAGATCACGAATTGGCGATAGACCGATAACACGGGTGTTATCATATTCTATCGTCCTAATCTTTATCATTGTAATAGGCTCCTGAGGAAGATCGGAAGGTCTTATAATAGTAAGGATGTTTTTGGTAGGATCCGGAATAATTTCCACAAAAACCTTAGTTAAACCACTGTTTATAAAGTTAAGTGCTCCTGCGCCGGCGTATGTAAGGTCAATAGTGCGTTTATTATAAAGTGGCATTCTGTCATTGATGCGAACAATAATAGTGGAATCGTTTTTGAGATTTGTAACCTTTACCCAAGACCCAAGAGGCAGTGTTTTATGTGCTGCGGTCATTTTATCCTGTGTAAAAATTTCTCCATTTGCGGTCTTTCGCCCCACAAATTTATCATGGTAAAAGCTTGCAGTTCCCGTTTCAGTCTTCGCTTGTTGTGCAAAACTCACTGCAATAACCGAGGTTAACAGCAATATGAACAGCATTCGCATAGATATTATAGACTTCATTTATAGATGTAAGTTAGTTATTACAGGTTAGATAGCCAAGTTTCAAGCCACCCTGTTATCCACATAGGTCTAATGAAGCCACTTTTGAAGGGGTCAAATCACCAAAAACTTCCTCGTGATAAAACCTGCACCGGTATCAAAGCGTATGATGTAGGTGCCACAATTAACTGCTCCGGTAAGATCAATGATACTACCATCAGGTTTGCCGCTCAGGTTTTCAAGTTCTACAATTTGTCCGGTAGGACTAACGATAATATAGCTGTATATATCAACATTCACAGCTGATATGGTAAGTATAGGATTTATTCTCGGTAAAGGATTTGGAGAAACAGAAATGGTTTGGCCAAATTCAAGTTTAAATTCAGGGGTTTCATTACCTGTTAAAATTTCACCATAAATACCTGTTTTTGCTTCTTTTGCTGTTTGACCATTTGCCGATAATGTCAGAAAAATGGAAAAAATCATACTAAGGCTGCTTACTTTCATATAAGGTCAAATTTTTACTGGTTGTGAATTGGCTTTGACAAAAGTAATCAAAAATTTAAATTTTCATAATATTTAATCAAACGCTTTTCCGTTATTAGAACAATCTCAAAACCCCTAAACCAAATTGCGCCTCATGTTCGAGCAACCATTGTTTGCGCCAGAGGCCTCCTGCATAACCAACCAGCGAATTATTTGAACCTACTATCCTATGGCATGGAATAATGATGGCTATCGGATTTCTGCCATTTGCTGCTCCAACAGCCCGCACACTTTTTTCGTCACCAACCTTTTTTGCCACGTCCAGATAACTTGCGGTATTTGCATAAGGGACCTCCAAAAGTTCGTTCCATACCGATGATTGAAAAAATGTTCCCACCGGATTTAATTTCAATTCAAATTTTTTTCTTCTCCCGGAAAAATATTCTTCCAATTGTTTTATGCACTCGGTTATAATATTTGTGATGGTTTCTTTATGAATGTTTGGTTCTCTGTCGAAACTCACAGAATGAATGGCATTTTCATCTCCCTTTATTTCAAGAAGCCCAAGTGGTGATTCAAAATAATGTGTTATCAGATGCGACATCAAAAAAATTTAATCAACAATTTATTTTCATTTGCTTTTTGTGTAATTAAATTCAATTACTTTATTTTCCCCCTCCACCATTCCTTCGATCTTGGCATACAAAGTTTTTTTATTTACAGGTTTATAAGAAATTATTTGCGGAAAATCGTGTTTCGGATTTACGAATATATGCCATTCATCAACAACACCCGAGTAAATAAATTTAACTGGCTGATCATTATTCTGATCCTTTACCTCCGAAATAAAATAAATGGTATCATTCTCCTGTCTCAGTGTAATTTCTTCAAGTGGATTTTTACTGATACTATCGCTAGGATTTTGCAAAAAATTGACCACCGCTTTATACGTGTGTTTATCTACTTTGGTCCATTGTTCCACCATACTGCCTCCATCTGTTTTTATTTGCCAGGTGCCGACGAGCCATTTAAACTGATCGGTAAATTCGGAAGAGCTCTGTGCATGCAGCGTATTGCTGAACAATTTGCAGAATATTAAGGTCAATATAGATATTTTCTTCATATGAAATCCGCTGCTAATTTATAAAAAGTATTAATTGTATTTGTTAAACTCACTAAAACATCCTAACTTATCATCTCAAAAGGAGGTAACTATGAACATGGGTCAAAAACTACTCCACTATGGCGACACACATCACAACAAATTTCTTGAAATTCTGCGCATGCTGCTCGGGGTCATTTTGGTTTTGAAAGGATATTATTATATCAGCAACAACGACGAATTGAATAAGTTATTGCTGGATAATAAATTTCATTTGTATAATTATGTAGTGATCCATTATGTAGCCTTTGCACATTTGATAGGAGGTATTTGTATCATTCTAGGGTTATTGACAAGAATTGCAGTTGCAGTGCAAATTCCGGTGTTACTCGGAGCTATTATATTCGTACACGCAAAAGCTGGTTTGTTAACTCCTGATTCTGAAATATTATTATCCGTTCTTGTATTAGGAATGTTGGTCTTTTTCTTTTTTTATGGTTCGGGTCCATGGTCTATGGATAATTATTTGGAGAAACATAAAAGTGAATGGGATACTGGTTCATCGGAATTATGAGGGAAGTTGGTACCGGGTATCGGGACACGTGACACGGGAAAACAAAAGGTGGAGGGGATAAAGCGTATCGGGTATCGGGACACGTGACACGGGAAAACAAAGAGTGTAAAAAAGGAACACGGATGACGCGGATTGAACGGATAAAAAAAGATTTTTTATAGTTGTTTGTTATTGAGTTAGCAATAATTTCCGCGATGCGAACCCTTCTGACAGATAATAACAATTTAATTATGAAAAGGTAATACCAATTTCCTTTTTTGTTTTATTAATACATATCGGAACGAAAAACCTAAACCTAAATGAAACCAATCATCTTCCTGTAATTTAAATGCAGGTTTTAAATCTGCTGAAATTACTAACGGAAGCAACAATACTTTATATTCCACTCCAAATACTAAATTACATCCTAAATAACTGGAATCAGACAATAAATATTTTCCAAAGGAAGGCCCTATTCCTCCGTACATATTTAAACTTTTGGAAAATAATAAATTATTGTGTTGTTCTATCATTGCTGTTGCCGAAACTTCTTTAAAATTTATTTGACCAATCATTTCTAAAGTGGTAAACTCAAATATTCGCTGCTGAACCGTTAATCCAAATCCTTCATTCGAAAATCGCACACCTCCTGCTGTTATATATTTTTGAGCGTGAAGTTGAAGTGTGATTATGCTAATAAGACAAATCAGGATAGTTTTTTTCATATTGTTGTCAGGAGGCAGTGAAGTCGAAACGAAAATATTCGTTCTGATTAGAAATCCTTTTTAAATGAGTAATGAGTGATGAGTTGTCAAACCGCGGTAAATTCTTGTTTTATTTATGGATCATTAAAACGATTTAATTCATACTTATAGTATCATTATTTTTTCATCCCGGATTTTTGACACAGGAATGGGATCTAATTTATACATTCTACTATAACCAAAACAAAATTTTAATCCCTTTTTGTCCGCCCAATCCGCGTCATCCGCGTTCCGAAACTTTTCCATATAATGAATACCTTTTTCCACCTTATCAATCCTTCTCAACTTTAAAATTCCAAATTCTTCCATGCTTTCTTTACATTTTCTCCCCATACCCGGCGCGGTAAACAGGTGGGTTCGAGCCTTTCTAATCTTTATTTATCTTTGCCCTGTGGGTTTAAAATCACTCTTTTCCCGACCATTTGCTGCTTACATTTCCCGAAAAGTAAAAAATTCGGCTAAAAATGCTTTGCTGTGTCAGGAGGAGATCATGTTGGGTTTGGTGAAAGATGCACAATTTACTTTGTTTGGAAAGGACCATCATTTTACTGAAATAAATAATTACGGATCCTTTAAAAAAAATATTCCTGTTCGAGATTATGAAGGATTAAAAATATATATCGATAAAGTTGTTGCAGGTGAATCAGATATTTTATGGAAAGGCAAACCATTGTATCTGGCAAAAACTTCGGGAACTACTTCCGGAGTAAAATATATTCCGCTTACTAAAGAATCCATTCCCAACCATATTAATTCAGCAAGAAATGCTTTGCTGATGTATATTCATGAAACAGGAAATACTTCTTTTATCAATGGAAAAATGATCTTTTTGCAAGGTTCGCCTGTATTAACGGAAAAAGCCGGCATTAATGTAGGAAGATTGTCCGGTATCGTATATCATTTTGTTCCAGCCTATTTATTAAAAAATCGTATGCCTTCTTTTGATGTAAATTGTATTGAAGATTGGGAAACAAAAGTGGAAGCCATAACAAAAGAAACAATTTCCAAAAAGATGTCGCTTATTAGCGGAATTCCTCCATGGGTATTAATGTATTTTGAAAAATTGTTGGAAATATCAGGAAAACAAAAGATAAAAGATATTTTCCCTGATTTTTCACTTTTTGTTTATGGCGGAGTAAATTATGAACCTTACCGAACAAAAATTGAAGCCATTGTCGGAAAAAAAATTGATACCATAGAAACCTATCCCGCAAGTGAAGGATTTATTGCTTACCAGGATTCGCAAAAGGAACATGGATTATTATTAAATGTGGATTCAGGTATCTTTTTTGAGTTTATTCCGGCGGGTGAAATTTTTGAGGAAGATCCTACACGGTTTAGTTTGAAAGATGTGGAATTGGAAGTCAATTATGCGCTCATTTTAAATAATAATGCCGGTTTGTGGGGATATAATATCGGCGACACCATAAAATTTGTTTCTAAAGATCCATATAGAATTGTGGTAACCGGCAGGATAAAACATTTTATTTCTGCTTTTGGCGAACACGTGATAGGTGAGGAGGTGGAGTTTGCAATGATGAAGGCGGCTGAGGAACTAAAAGTGGAATTTGTGGAATTTACCGTTGCTCCCCAGGTAAATCCGGAATCAGGCATCCCTTATCATGAGTGGTTCGTCGAGTTTTCAGTGCCTTTGGTCGAATTGGATGCTTTTGCAACGAAAATTGACGTTTATCTTCAACAAAAAAATATCTATTACAAAGATCTTATAGCAGGAAAAATATTGAGACCATTACTAATAACCGTTGTAAAACCGGAGGGATTTAAAAATTATATGCGTTCAATAGGCAAGTTGGGGGGACAAAATAAGGTAGCCCGACTGAGTAACGACCGCAATATAGCCGATGAACTTAAACAATGGACGTAGTGTTAACAAACTTTATTTTTCCAATACATTAAATCACAGTAAAATTCACGAATTTCGCAGCAATTATGGTAATTATACAGGTAGCACAATTAATTTTAGCACTCACAATTTTAGTATTTATACATGAACTCGGTCACTTTTTGGCCGCAAGAATGTTCGGCGTAAGGGTAGAAAAATTCTACATTTTTTTTGATGCATGGGGCAAAAAACTATGGTCGTTTAAACGCGGAGATACCGAATATGGCATCGGTTGGCTGCCACTCGGCGGTTACGTTAAAATAGCCGGTATGGTAGACGAAAGTTTGGACAAAGATGCCATGAAGCTTCCGCCTCAACCTTGGGAATTGCGTTCCAAAGCAAATTGGAAAAAGTTTATTGTGATGATAGCTGGTATCGTTATGAATGTGATACTCGGTATTATTTTATACATATTTATCCTTAATACTTACGCAAAACATTATACCACAGTTGAAAGTGTAAATAAAGAAGGTGGTATATACGCAACTACTTCAGGTCAGCAATACGGATTTGAAACCGGAGATAAACTGATTTCTATAAATGGAAATTCATACGACCGTTTAGAGGATTACATGAATGCGCGTTTATATTTCGGTTCTGAAGTTATTGTGGAACGAAATGGCAAACAAATGCCTGTCACCGTTGCCGACTCCGCATTTTTAGATAAGATGCGTGGAAATATTTTATTTGATCTAAAAGCAACAGTAAAAATTGATTCACTTAGTGATTCTTTACACAATGCCGAACAAGCAGGAATGTTGCGTGGTGATATAATTCAGGCAGTGGATAGTGTTGAGATTACCTGCTTTTCACATTTAACAGATATTTTAAAATCTAAAAAGGATCAACAGGTTTTAATTACAGTGGAGAGAAACGGACAATTAAATACCATGCCTGTTGCCGTAGATAAAGATGGCAGAATTGGATTTAAACCGGAGATAGAATTTTTTCCTTACGATTCAGTTAAATATACTTTTGCAAAAGCAGTGAGTTATGGAACAAGAGATGCTTTTGAAGTATTTTATTTTCAGGCAATAAGTTTAGGGAGAATATTAAAAGGGGATATACCTGCTAAAGATTCTATTTCAAGTCCGATTGGTATTACCAAATTATTTAATCCGGTTTGGGATTGGAGTTCTTTTTGGTTATTGACTGCATTATTAAGTATGGTATTGGCGTTTATGAATTTATTACCTATACCGGCACTGGACGGCGGACACATGATGTTCATTATTATTGAAAGTATTACCGGAAAAAAATTATCCGATAAATTCATGGAACGGGCACAGGTTGTGGGGATGGTGCTGTTACTGAGTTTGATGGTTTTTGCAGTCGGGAACGATATTTTGAAAATGTTTGATTAATGACGCGTTTTTTTAAAAGAGTTGTTTTATTTATAACAATTTGTCTGCTGTTTTTTGCAAAAATAAATTTTGCACAAAATACAACAGGCGGGCAATTATTAACCGGAGATACCATTTATCCTAAACACAAGGTAATGATCATCCCCTTTAATATGTATAATTATTTTTCGGATGCAGATCCTGAACTCGCGCAAAAAAATGAAAAGGAGGTAACGGATATTTCTACCCTTTTCAGATATGGATTAAATTATAATATCAGTGCAAGGGTTATATCAGCTTACGATCCTTACAATATATTAATTGATACTACACTGCAATCGGAACAAGATCTCAATATGATCTATGCATCCATTAAATATCAGTTTGAAAAACCGATGGATGTAAATGCAAAAGATAGCGCATCAAACAAAACAATTTCACAATCCGATCTATTTGGGTTAGGGGAGGAGGAGCCTGTTGAGGAGAAAAAGAAAATATCTTTCACCAAAAAAGAAGAGGAGCCTGTAAATACCAAATACATGAATGCAGTAATCACCCATCCCGAAATATTTTCAAATCTGCAAGCAAAATATGGCACAGATCTATTTTTATTTATCAATCAGTTTGAATTAGTAACAAATTACAATCATTGCCTTGATCGCGCAGCAAATTCATTTGAAAGAAAGGTGGTAGTGCATTATTCCGTTTATAATGCAGCAGGAAAACAATTGAAGGGTGATGCTATTACAATCACCTTTAGTTCGGCTCAAACAAATGTGGATGAAATTGTGGCACAACAATTTCCGCTTATCGCAGATTATCTTACCCAATCTATTCAAACATCAACAACTTATCCTGCAGGATCAAGAAAATGAATTTCTTTCAATTGTACGAGTTACCCGTAAGTTTTATAATCGACAAAAAAGATTTAAAACAAAAATACCTTGTTTTAAGCCGCAAGTTTCACCCTGATTTTTACACGGGTTCCAACTCCCAAAAGCAGGCCGAAATGCTATCTTTATCCACTCAAAACAATAAGGCTTTTCAAACCCTTTCCGATTTCGATAAACGTATAAAATACATTTTAATGGAAAAGGGATACCTGGAAGAAGAAGAGAAATTTGCCCTGCCTCAAATGTTTTTAATGGAAATGATGGACCTCAACGAACTCGCAATGGAAGTTGAATTTGATCCCGAACCGGAAAAAAAACAAGAAGTTTTGTCACACATTCAAACAGCAGAAACAACTCTTTTCGACACCATAAACCCACTGCTAAAGAGCTATTCCGAACAAAAAGCAACAGAATCTGACTATAAGGCCATAAAAGAATTTTACTATAAACGCAAGTATTTATTGCGTATAAGGGCTCAGTTGGATAAATTTGCAGACGATTAAGTTATCAAAGTTCTTAAATTATAAGCCGAAGTGGTGGAATGGTAGACACACTGGATTCAAAATCCAGCGCCGTTAAAAGTGTGCGGGTTCGAGTCCCGCCTTCGGTATTTTATTTAATTGTTTATCCCGTGTATTACGTTTAAGCACTATCGAGCCAAGTGGCAAATTATTTCTATGGTGGTTTAACTGATAATGTTGAGAGCAGAAGTAATCAACAAATCTTAGGTTTTGAAAAAAACTACTAAACCATATCGTCCATTCAATTAAATTTTAACTTAAGAATTCGAGGATAAGCCAAGCGCCCGGGTATGAGAGCAATATTTGAAAAGTACAAATGGAAAACGCTTTTTAAGAAGTTTACTTTGAGTAATCACTTTGATTTTATTTGTTTGGCAAACTATGTTAGGCAAATCTCCTAATCAAAAACAAAAGTACCTGTTTGTAGAATTCTTAAAGGAAATTGTTAACATAGGTCTTGAGTTAGTTATTTTATGTGATAGGATTGCCTGGAGACTATTGAAGGAAAATTTTTCAATATGTATTCCAAAATCGGACAGCCCACCAAATTTCATCCCTCAAAAAAAACAGTTAGCGGTTCGCAGAAGTCTAAAAATCATGTAAAAATTTTGATTTTTGTCAAATAAAGCCCTCCTCACAAAAATTGGATTTTTAAATGCAAATTGATTAAAATTTAGCATTGCCACGCTAAAAATCAATAAAATTGCAAGCAAAAATTGCTGATTTGGATGTTCCTAAAGAATATTTCACATTTATTTTCCCCTTAAAACCCCTTTAAACCAAGGATTTTGCCCCTCCAACATTAAATTTTCACCACACCTTTGTTAATTTTATTCTTATTAGTTACCTTTGCAACTTCATAAAAAATATCATGTACGCAATAGTTAACATAGCAGGCCAGCAGTTCAAGGTTGAGGAAAACCAGGAAATTTTTGTGCATCGTCAGGAAGGACTTGAAGGTGATACTATCGAATTCAACGAAGTACTGTTGAAAGCAAACGACGGAACGGTGACCATAGGTTCTCCTACTGTAGCTGCTTCCAGTGTTTCTGCTACCATTCTATCGCATTTAAAAGGTGATAAAGTGATCATTTTTAAGAAAAAACGCCGTAAAAATTACCGCGTTAAAAATGGCCACCGTCAGTATTTTACCAAAATCAAAATTGAAAAAATTAATTAAATCATAATACAATGGCACATAAGAAAGGGGTCGGTAGTTCCAAAAATGGTCGCGAAAGTCACAGTAAACGTTTAGGCGTTAAGATCTGGGGTGGACAAGCAGTTAATTCCGGAAACATCATTATCCGCCAAAGAGGAACAGAATTTCACCCGGGTCAGAATGTTGGAATGGGTAGAGACCATACCATTTTTGCTTTGATTGACGGAGTAGTAACATTTACAAAAGGACGTAAAGACCGTTCTTATTGTCACGTGTTACCTGTAAATGAAGAAGCTACAGCGTAAATTTTCATACAAACCATATTTTAAACCTCCGGAACATTTTCGGAGGTTTTTTTTATGTACAATAATTTCTGCTTAAATACGGATTGAAACCTTTAACCCGATCATTATCTGGTTTTGCTGTATTTAAACACAGCCCAAACATTAAATACAATCGCCATGATACTCATTGTGGCAAATTGAGATCCCATATCGCGAATCGTACTCCCTTTCATTACGATCATACGCATTACTTCTATAAAGTAGGTTACCGGATTAAATTTGGTTATTACCTGCGCCCAATATGGCATACTGTCGATGGAAGTGTATAAACCTCCCATCAGAATAAATATCATCAAAAAGAAAAAGGAAATGAAAATTGCCTGTTGTTGAGAATCTGCAATGGTGGAAATTAACAACCCTATTCCCAAAACGGCAAATAAATATACTGCGGAAAATAAGTAGATCAATCCTATGTTGCCAACGGGAATTATTCCGTATACAAATCGGGAGATTAATAAACCTATGGTAAGAACAATAAATCCTATCAGCCAAAACGGGATGAGTTTTCCTAAAATAAATTGATATTTTTTTATGGGAGAAACATTTATCTGCTCAATGGTTCCCACTTCCTTCTCATGCACAATATTTATCGCAGCTAAAAAACTTCCAACCAAGGTTAATAATATTACTAAAATTCCAGGCACCATAAATAATTTATAACTCATACCTGAATTATAAAAATTTAAATATTCCACATCAACAATAGGAACAGGATTAAATTCCGGAAATAACATCCAGTCGGTTCGTATCTGATTGTTGTATTCGTTGATGATATTTACTGCATAAGCCACTCCTATATTTCCTTTTGCTCCATTTACTGCATTTACTGAAAGTGATAATTTGGATTTGCTCTCCTTCACCAGATCTTTTTCAAAATTTTGTGGAATAGTGAGAATGATATCTGACCTGTCTTCTTCTATCGTTTTTAAGGCACTGTTGTAAGAATTTGCGTAATCAGTTACAACGAAATATTCGGAAGCAGTCAATTTGTTTATTAACAACGCTGAATATGCGGAGTGATCATAATCTACTATACTTAAATTCACATTTTTAACTTCGTAATCTGCAGCCAGGGGCAAAATCAACAATTGTATGGCAGGCATGATAAATATTATTCTGATAATGGCAGGATTACGCCTTATCTGTTGAAATTCTTTTCTCAATAATATTAATAATATTTTCATCCTAAGCGGGATTTAAAATTTTTAAGGCTGACCAATAAAAAAAATATGGTCATTCCTGCAAGTACACTTATTTCTTTCCAAATGCTGGAAAATCCCAATCCTTTTATCATCACATCTTTAATAATTGTAAAAAACCAACGGGTGGGAACTATGTTTGAAAGCCATTGCATGGGTTTAGGCATATTTTCGATAGGGAACATAAAACCACTCAATATTAGTGTTGGCAACATCAAACCTATCATAGAAATAAACATAGCAGTTTGTTGGGAGTTAGTGAGATTGGATATCATTAATCCCAGTGAAATAGCCGTAGTAATAAACAAAAAACAAACTCCGAATAATAAAAAAATATTACCATTAATGGGCAGATCAAGAAGTGTAACACTTAATATTAAAATGGTACAAACATTAATAAGCGAAATTAAAATATAGGGAATGGCTTTACTTATTATCAACGAAAAGGGTTTTAGCGGCGATGCAAGAATGATCTCCATCGTATTTAATTCTTTTTCCCGCACAATTGCAATCGATGTCATCATTGCTGAAATGAGTAATAATATCATCCCCATTACTCCCGGCACAAATATAAACGCGCCCTTTAATTGAGGATTATATAACATTCGTAGTTCAGGTGTTATGGTATAAGGCAATTCAAATTCTTCATTTAATTCATTCTGGTAGTCATGGATAATTGAATTTGCATAAACAATGATAGTTGTTGCAGTATTGGGATCGGTAGCATCGGCAAGCAGCTGAATTTGTGCGCTGTTAGAATGTAAGAGGTCCTCCTTAAATTGTTGCGGTATCACAATAGCCATTTTAATTGCATCTTCCTTAAATAAACGATCCGCTTGCTCCATTGTAGCAATATTTTCAGTGATCTCAAAATAATTACTTGCACTAAATTTACTTATTAGTTTTTGCGACTCCTCATCTTTCGATTGATCCAGAATGGCTATTTTAGAATTTTTAATTTCGTTGGTAAGTGCAAAGCCAAAGATGAGTATTTGCGCAATAGGCAGTGCAAAAATTATCAGCAGCGATTTTCGGTCGCGGAAAATATGGTAAAATTCCTTTTTTACAAAAATTAAAAATTGTTTCATATCAGTCTGCTGCCCTTTTTGCGCCCCTTGCTAATTGTGTGAATATTTCGTCTATGGAATCGGCATTATACTTTTCCTTTAATGCTGAAGGTTTGTCCAGCGCCTCAATTTTTCCATCCACCATAATGGATATCCTGTCGCAATATTCCGCTTCATCCATATAATGTGTGGTAACAAAAACGGTAACTCCGTCTTGCGAGGCCTTATAAATTAATTCCCAGAATTTTCTTCTTGTTATGGGATCCACACCTCCTGTGGGTTCATCTAAAAAAACAATTTTTGGATCATGAATTATTGCGAGGGAGAAGGCGAGTTTTTGTTTCCAGCCCAGAGGTAATGCTTTCACCAGTGTTTTTTCTTCCTGCAACATATCCAATTCTGTTAATAATATTTTTGATTTTTCTTTCAGCTCATTTTTGGTGAGTCCGTAAATGCCTCCGAAAAACCGAATATTTTCTATCACAGGAATATCTTCATACAAAGAAAACTTCTGGCTCATATATCCGATATTCTTTTTGATCTTTTCCGTTTCGGTATAAATATCAAAACCGGCAACTTTTGCATTTCCCGAACTGGGTTTCCATAAACCGATGAGCATTTTCATTGCGGTTGTTTTGCCTGCTCCATTCGCGCCTAAAAAGCCGAATATCTCTCCCTTTTTTACTTCAAATGACACCTGATCAACTGCTGTGAAGTTGCCAAATTTTTTCGTGAGATTTTCTGTAATAATTACGTTTTCCATAGTATTTACATCAGTGCCATAAAACAATCTTCTATATCGGGTTTGATCTCTTTTACGGTTAATTGATAAGGCAATTCCGGTAATTTTTGCACAAAATTTTCAGCGGAAATCGACTGATCATTTAAGGTAACATGTAAATAATCACCAAAAGCAAAGCAACTATGCACAACAGACATATTACGCATATCTTTTATTAATTGCAGCATATTTTCTGCTTTCACTGCAAACAAAGTGTTTTTGTAATCACGTATAATATTTAGCGGCGTATCAATTTTCATTATTTTCCCCGATTGAATCAATGCAATTCTGTCGCATAAATTTGCTTCATCCATATAAGGTGTAGAAACTAAAATAGTGATATTTAACTGCTGCAAACGTTTCAGCATTTCCCAAAATTCTTTTCTGGAAACCGGATCCACACCGGTTGTTGGCTCATCAAGAAATAGAATTTCCGGTTTGTGAATAAGAGCGCAACATAAAGCGAGTTTTTGTTTCATCCCACCTGATAATTTTCCCGCTCTCCGGTTTTTGAAAGGTTCCAGGTGTATATAAATATCTTTTATGAGGTGATAATTCTCTTTTATGGTAGTGTTGAATAAAGACGCGAAAAATTCCAGATTTTCTTCTACAGTCAGATCCTGATACAAAGAAAATTTACCAGGCATATACCCTATTATATTTCGTATTTCTTTATATTGGGTAATTACATCAAAATTTTCAACGGTAGCATTTCCACTATCTGCCAGGAAAAGTGTAGTAAGTATTCTGAATAAGGAAGTTTTACCTGCTCCATCGGGACCTATCATCCCAAATAATTCCCCTTTTTTTACGGAAAATGAAACATTATCCAATGCAGTTATAACACCTTTATCAAAAGTTTTGTGTAAATTATCTGCAATTATAGAATACATATTTTCTCTTAATTATTATTGTAAATTCACTTCACCGTACATTCCTATCTTAAGGCTTACGTCATTTTCTACTCTTATTTTTATTGCATAAACAAGATTGGCCCTTTCTTCTTTTGTTTGTATTGTTTTAGGTGTAAACTCTGCTTTATCTGAGATCCAATAAATTGTTCCAACAACGGTGCGCATCGCTCCGTCTTCACCATCTACATTTATATTTACAGATTGTCCGAGTTTAATGGAAGATAATTGAGTTCCCGATATATAAGCCCTGAGCGTCATATTGCGCACATCCGCTATTTTATATATTGCTTTTCCGGGTGCCGTAAATTCGCCTTGTTCTGCATATTTTGAAAGAACAGTTCCATCTATCGGATTTAATATGCGCGAGTTATTTAATTGATCATCAATTTGCGCTATCTGATAGGTGAGTGGATTTACTTCATTGTAAATGGAGCCTGAAGAAATTTCCAAATTTTTTTGTTGAGCATCCAATTGTTTCTGCAATACTTTAATCTGCGCATTTACATCATCAGCCTGTTTTTGCGTAGCAACACCTGCTAATAATAAATTCTCAATTCTGATCTTTTCAGTATTTGCAGTTTTAATTTGTTCCTGCAATACCGCTAATTGCGAATTAATATCAGGTTGTTTGCTTAATACGGCATTAATTTGCGCGCGCAGCTGTAATTTTTTTAAATAGAGTTGTGTGGTGTCAATATATCCCACAACTTTATTTGCTTCGAGAATTTTTCCTTCTTCCACATCCAATGCCATTATTTTTCCTGATACTCCGGTGGAGACTATAATTTCTTTAGCTTCAAAAGTGCCTGTAGCGAAAAAATTGTCCTTGTTATCGGAGCATGATAATAATGTGACAGCAATAAAATAAGTTACAAAAAAAGTTTTCATACTATTTAATTTTACCTAGGGTTATCATATAATTGAGTTGTGCAGCTAATAATTGTATCTCGTGCGTTGCCAGATTAATATTTGCTTCGGTTTCCTGATTTAAATAACTCACATAATCATTTGCCGAAATAATTCCGTTTTCAAGTTGCACGGATGCGGAATTAGTTATTTTCTTTTTTAATCCTATCAGCTCTGAATCTTTTTCAATAAGTTGTCCGAGTTTTTTGATCTCACTTGTATACTGACTTGTTTGTATATTGGAATTAAGAATAAAATTATCCCTGTAAATTGTGGTTGTGCCAATATTCTGGTTGTAAATATTTTTATCGTACTTTTTAGCATTTCCTGTCCACAATGGATAACTGAGTTTAATTCCGCCTATATAGTAAAAGGAAAATGCATCGTCTAAAAAATTAAGCCCCGGTTTGCCGTATCCACCTTGTGCAAATAAACTGAGTTTAGGCAGAGTTGGTGCATCTGCAAAAAGCATTTGCAACCCCGCGTGTTCTTCCTGTAAATTGAACAAGGTTATTTCCGGACGAACATTGATCGTATCATTTAAAATAAAATCCACTGCGGGTGTGGAAAAGGTTGCAGAAGGAGAAACATTTTGTCCCATTAGCTTTGACAGCATCAATATTGCCGATTCACGTGCTGCTCTTACCTCTATCATTTTCATATCGGCTTTAATTAATTCGGCATCCAATATGTCTGCAGAATTTTGTGAAGTAGTGCCGAATTGGATTCCCGCCTTGATCTTTTGTTTCTGATTGTTTAATTCTTTTTGAAGATTATTTACCAGCTCAATATTTTTATCTGCCTGCAAAATAATAAAATACAATTGATTTATTCTTTCGTGGAGTTTATAAATTTCCACCTCAATTTTCTGTTTTTCAATTTCACTGCCCGAGCGTTGTAATTCCTTTTGCTGATGCACCAAACCGCCATCATATATCATCTGATTAACATCCAGGGTTGCCTTGTATTGATCTTTGCTCAATAGCGGAATTTCAATTCCCGGAAAACTGATAGGCAATTGCGTTACTTCACTCTGGTATGTGGCCTGAGCATTGATGTACACCTGCGGCTGCCAATAACTGCCTATTTTTTTAACGGATTCTTCTGTAATAACATCAATGATGTCCTTTTGTTGCAACAAAGGAAAATTAGCCTCAGCAAAACGATAACAATTTTCCAAAGTATAGGTTTCCTGATTTTGTGTAAGGGATATTCCTGTTATGGAAACATTAAACAGCAGAAATATATATATCTTTTTCATGCACATTATTTTTTTATAGAAGAAATGATTAAATCTGCAATTATTTTTTTGCGATCCTCCATCATGAGTTCAAATTGTTTTTGGTTTATTCCGCTAATTGTCATCATCATAGGTTTGCCTGCAAATGGAAAAATACACAGGGAGATAATATTAATTAACAGATGCATGGGAGCCACTTTTTTTATAGTGCCTTTCCGTATCTCTTTTTCTACCTGTACAATAAATTCGGGAATAAGTTGTTTTTGGGGAATTTGAAATAACCTTTCTTTTATCATTTCGGAATTGCGATTCATTTCATTTAACATAAAGAGTGGGAGGTACTGATTTTTTAATAACATGTCAATTTCCGCAGTTACCAATTTTCTGATTTTGATTTCCAATTCCTCTTCTGTGGTCAGTATATTAAGAAAATTTTCAAAAAAGTGTTTCAGGTTTTCTTCAAAAATTACCTCAAACATTTTTTGTTTGCTCCGGAAATAATAGTGCAAAAGAGCCCTGTTCATGTCTGCTTCCTTTGCAATATCCTCCATTCTTGCCGCCGCAAACCCATTTCTTGTGAAAACAGTCCTTGCAGCATCCAAAATGCGCTCCTCCGTGGTCTTATCTGGTATGATTACTTGTTTTTTACCCATAAGTTTAACAATATTGTTAAACAATTGTGCAAAGATATACATTGAAATTTTACATTTCCAAATTTTTGGGGTTAAAATCCTTTCTGTTTCAATATTTTTACGACATAATAGAACTTATGCTTTCAAATAAAGAGGTTTCCGGTTTATTTAAAACACTTGGATCGCTGATGGAACTCCACGGCGAGAACGATTTTAAAACTAAAAGTTATACAAACGCTGCTTTTCAGCTCGGCAGAGTTACCGGAAGTGTAATGGAAATGTCCGAAGCGGATCTGGATAGCGTTCAAGGAGTAGGTAAATCTATTATCGGAAAAATTAAGGAATTGCGAACTAGTGGCACAATTGCAACGCTTCAGGAATATTTGCAAAAAACTCCACTCGGAGTAGTGGAAATTTTAAAAATAAAGGGTTTAGGAGGAAAAAAGGTTGGGATGATTTGGCGCGACCTGGAAATAGAATCGGTTGGCGAATTATTATATGCCTGTAATGAAAATCGCCTCGCTAAATTAAAAGGTTTTGGTGAAAAAACGCAGGAGAGTGTAATTAAATCCATCGAATATTACCAAAGTAATATTGGTAAATTTCATTATGCAAGAATTGCTCCGGCTGCGGAAGAGATAATGAGTTTATTAAAGGAAAAAATAGTATCTGAAAAAATTTCCTTTTGCGGAGAAATCCGGAGACAATGTAATGTGATTGAAAAACTGGAAATCATTTGCGCCGAATCTTGTAATTTCCTAAATAATTTAGATGCATTTCCTTTTTTATTACGTGATAATAAAACTGAAAATTTAATAACTGGTAAAACCACAAATGATATACAATTTGAAATTACCATAGTGCCCGATCAAAATTATTATTTCGAATTATTTACAAAAACAGGATCGGTTTTGCATGTGGAAAATATTATTTCAAAACTCAATAATAAAATAGAATTTGATTCTGAGGAAGCGATTTATAGGGAAGCGGGATATGAATATATTTCTGCTGAGTTTCGGGAGGATCATATTGATATAGATTCGTTGGAACAATCCGATATTATTAAATTGGAGGATGTAAAAGGTGTTGTTCACAACCACAGCACCTGGAGCGATGGAAAAAATTCGATAGAAGAAATGGTGTTGGCAACTAAAAAGGCAGGTTATGATTATTTTGTAATTTCTGACCATTCTAAAACTGCATCTTATGCAGGAGGATTAACGGAATTGCAAATAACAGAACAACAAAAAGAAATTGATGCACTCAACATTAAATATCCTGATTTTAAAATTTTTAAAAGCATTGAGTGTGATATTTTATTTGATGGTAAATTAGACTACGCGAATGAAATATTAAGCTCTTTTGATCTTGTAATAACAAGTATTCATCAAAATTTAAAAATGGATGAACAAAAAGCTACAACAAGATTATTAGCTGCCATCGAAAATCCATATACTACCATTTTAGGTCACATGACGGGGAGATTATTATTAAGTCGCCCGGGTTATCCTGTAGATCATAAAAAAATAATTGAAGCATGCGCTGCGAATGATGTTGTTATTGAGATAAATGCAAATCCCTACCGATTGGATATTGATAACAGTTGGATACCATACGCTTTAAAACATAAGGTGATGATTTCCATAAATCCTGATGCACATAGTGTGGAAGGAATTAATGACATAAACTGGGGTATTATCTCTGCCAGAAAAGGAGGCCTGACAAAAAGCATGACCTGGAATGGTATGAACAGGGCAGAAATTGAATCCTGGCTAATCGACAGGAAAAAGAAAAAAGGCATTTTGTAACTTTGCGGCTCTGATGCGCAAGTATTTTTCACTTATTACCTTTAGTCATACCGTTTTTGCGTTGCCATTTGCAATTATTGGCTTCACCTTGGGAACCCGTCAGCCGGGCGCAGAGCCTTTCCGTTGGGCCGATCTGTTATTGGTGATCGCTTGTATGGTATTTGCCAGAAGCGCTGCCATGGCCTTTAACAGGTATATTGATAGCGACATTGATAAATTAAATAAACGAACGGCACAGAGGGAAATTCCAAGTGGTGTAATCTCCAAAAAAAGAGCCTTATTTTTTGTACTGCTAAATGCTGTCGCCTTTGTTATTTGTGCAGGATTGCTCAATACACTTTGTTTGTATTTATCGCCTATTGCATTGCTCGTTATTTTAGGATACAGTTACACAAAAAGATTTACCTGGCTTTGTCATTTTATTTTAGGGTTGGGATTATCCCTCGCGCCCATTGGAGCATATATTGCTGTAACCGAAACATTTCAGATATTACCCATACTTTTTTCTTTAGCAGTATTTACTTGGGTTTCGGGTTTTGATATTATTTATGCATTGCAGGATGAAGATTTTGACGTCGAAAATAATTTGTATTCCATACCCGTAAAAATGGGAAAAACAAATGCAATTATTCTTTCCATTTTCCTGCATTTTAATACGATATTATTATTGTGTTATGCCGGTTTATATATTGAATTCGGAACATGGTACTGGGTAGGTGCAGGATTATTTACCGGATTGCTTATCTATCAGCATTTAATTGTAAAACCGAATGATCTGAGCAGAATAAACCGGGCATTTTTTACTACCAATGGAATAGCAAGTGTGATATTCGGAATATTTGTAATTTTTGATCTAATCTATTTCTGATGGCGAGAGTATTAGGCATTGATTACGGCGCAAAACGGGTGGGACTGGCAGTTACAGACCCCATGCAAATTATTGCCACTGCATTAACAACCGTGGAAAGTAAAATTGCATTGGAATATATTATTAAGTATATTAAAGAAAATGAAGTTGAAAAAATATTGATTGGTTATCCTTTGGATCTTCGTGGTAATGCCACGCATGCAACGCATATGGTAGACCGATTTATAATTGAACTTTCTAAAAAAACAAATGGTATTCCAATTGTTAAGTGGGATGAAGCATACACCAGTAAAATGGCAATGAGAACCCTCATTGACAGTGGAGTGAAAAAAAAACAACGTCGCGATAAAGGTTTATTGGATCAGATAAGCGCGACAATTATTTTGCAGGAATATTTACAAAATTTGTAATATGATTTTACCAATCACAGGATATGGAAATCCGGTATTAAAAAAAGTAGCAACTGATATTGGTCCCGAATATCCGGGTTTGCAAAAACTCATCGCCGATATGTGGGAAACTATGTACAATGGAAGAGGAGTAGGTTTGGCAGCACCACAAATTGCTCTTGATATCCGTTTGTTTGTTATGGACAGCGAACAACTGGTTAAAGAAAACGAGGAAGATGAGGAGGAGGAAGACGACGATCGTTACCGCATTACTAAAGGCATAAAAAAGGTTTTCATAAACCCTAAGGTCATCAAGGAATTTGGCACACCCTGGGTCTATGAAGAAGGCTGTTTAAGTATACCCGACATTCGTGTCAAAATATCGCGTAACGAAACGGTTACGCTTCGGTATTATGACGAAAATTTCGTGGAACACACTGACGATTTCAGCGAAATGAACGCCCGCATCATCCAGCACGAATACGACCATTTGGAAGGAATTCTCCTTACCGATCACATGACTCCACTCAAAAGAAGCCTTATAAAAACAAAACTCGACAATATCGCGAAAGGTAAAGTTTCGGTGAAATATAAAATGAAATTTGCAATGCCAAAGTGAAGCGATGAGCAGTTGCAGTTACAGTTGCAGTCACTGTCGCAGTAGTTGAAAATTGTTTTAAATTGTAGAGACGCAATGCATTGCGGCTCTACAAATCGAAAATTTTTCAACTCATAAAGGTTGGCAGCTAAAAGAAGTTGGCGATTTTCACCACAAATGTTCATACGAAACACTAATG
>CAZXBG010000070.1:0-4081 GCA_964638865.1 uncultured Chitinophagales bacterium
ATAAGAGCGCGGGCCACCCAAATTCAAATTCCAGTTTTTCAAAACGAAATGCAATAGAAAATTTTCCTTGGAATAGAGGATTGTCCCCAACTTTTAATATTGACCCAATAAAATCAGAAAAAATTGAAAGCGGACCAATTTTATAAGGATTAGAGCGCATTACAATACTCAATATAGTTTGTACTAAGGATACACTAAAAATCAAAATACGTATTAAACAGATCCGTTTTAAGGGAAAGCATGATCAATTTTGTAGAGATGGTTTCATTTCCATTTTTAAAGGTGCGGATGAATATTTGGCCTTCGAGATTGAGATTGATGGAGGGATTTAATAATATTCCGGCACGCAGATCCGTGCTTTTAATGGTAGTTCTTAACCCTTGTCCGATAAAATTTCCATAAGAATCCGGAAATTCGGGAATAGTAAAGTCTGATTTAAAAATATCGCCACCAAAATTATCGCTGATATTATTATCGTACCCAATTACTGCAGACTGCAATTTTGCTTCCAAATAATATCGTTGGAAAAAACGGTAATTAAATATCCCTATAAATTCTCTAAAATTTGCTCCGAGTGGATGTGCCAGCGCCTGGTTATAGTGGGAATAATTTTGCACCGGTTCTTTATGCGCATAGGTGTAGGGATTAGCCTGATTCATTTCTGCCTGCACAATGAGATTTTTAATTCCGCCGGGTTCATAAAATTTTAATCCTGCCTGAATGCCGAATTTATTTCTGTAATACCCATCGCCTGCACGCGCCGCAGCAACATCCAGATCATCCATCATAAATTGTCCGTAAACGATAAGATCTTTAATGGGTTTAAATTTAATATTAGCTCCGATAACTGCATTGTCAGGAGAACCTAATCCAAATTCAATTGGACGGAAAAATATAATAGGATTTAAATAATTCACATCAAATCCTCTGTATCGCGTTGAATCATTTGCGGGCCAAATGATACCTTCGAACAAACTTATTTGTACCCAATCAAAAACGTCATAACTTAAATAATGGAAGGATCCGAATTTACGTGTTATCCCTATTACAGAATCCACGGTGCCCGAAATAGCATCATCAAATTCGGTATAGAGATTTACATATTTTAATTTCCAAACAGTTGTTGTAATTTTAAAGAAAGGATAATACAATGCATTATCACTTAACAGCATACTGCGATATCCATCCCCAAAAAAATTCTTATCATGCCCTAATTGAAAATTAAAATATTTGGATGGCGTATAGGAAATATATCCCGTTGCATTTGCAAAATCGTATGCATTACTTTTAAAATTACGCACCTTTCCTTGTCCGGGAACTACCTGATAATATTTAATAAATGGAATCATATAATCAGGATATTTCGCCTGATTTTCGCGCATGGTAGCATTAAAAGAAACCTTTCTTTTTTCCCCAATATCACCGGATGCAGAAACGCCTCGTGTGTTTACCCAAATTCCTTTTCCTGCGTTAGCAGCATCATATCCACCACCAAAATTGATAAGCGGATCTAATCGCAAATGAAAATCTTTTTGCTGCACACCAACAATGGTATCGTACATGGTCCAGTTCCAGAGTTTACCCCAGAAATTACTGCCTGCCGTTTTTTCTAATTGAAAAATTTCATCATAGGTAATTACAGAATCCAATTCGCTGAACCGATAGGGGCGAATAGAAGTATGAAACTGCGTACCTTGTTTATTTAGATAAGGTTCGTACCAGTTATAAATATTTCTGTTAAGCGGTAAATAATTTTGTTGTGCCGAAACGGTTAGTGTGAGGCAAAATAAAACGAGCAGAAGGTTAAACCGCATTTTCATTTCCTTTAAGCATACTCCATATTGTAAGAAACACAATTTTAACATCGAGCCAAAAACTCCAATTTTCTAGATACCAAAGATCGTATTGCACTCTTTTTTCCATCATCACAGGATCGGTGGTATCTCCACGGTAACCATTGGCTTGTGCAGCTCCGGTAATTCCGGGTTTCACAAAATGGCGAACCATAAAGTTATTTACAATTTTTGAATATTCTTCTGTATGTTTCAACATGTGCGGACGCGGACCAACAACACTCATATCTCCTTTTAATACATTAATGAATTGCGGTAATTCATCCAGATTTGTTTTACGTAAGATGGAACCGATCCAAGTTATGCGCGGATCATTTTTTGTTGCCTGTTTTGTATCTGCTTCCGCATTTACTTTCATGGTACGAAACTTATAACACAAGAAATCTCTGTTTCCTTCACCACTTCGTTTTTGTTTAAAAAATACGGGACCTTTTGAAGATAGTTTAACAAAAATTGCAATAATTGGGAATAACCACCAACCAATTAAAATAAAAAACAATACTCCAAACGCAAGATCAAAGGTGCGTTTTTGTAACCTGTTATATAAATTATCAAGTGGCTCCGGGCGAATACTTAAAATTGGTGTATTTCCGTAATATTCGATATTGATCTTTTTAAATTGTTTACTGATATAACTAGAAAATTCGGGTACAATTCTAAACCGTATCAACCTTTCATTACTAAATTCCATGAGGTCATCAACGTATGCACTCATTTCTGAAGGCTGCAGCGCGAAATAAATCTCATCAACACTATGTTCAATACAAAATGCCTTTACTTCGCTCAGCTGTCCCTCTACCTCCTCCATTGCCGTTTCCGGTTCATCGAAATAACCCATGAATTTGTAACCGAATTCGTTGTGATCGCGAATTTCTTTCACAAATTGTAAGGATGCACCGGTTGTTCCGATAACGATAATCCTTCTGTAATTGCCACCTCTTGCGCGGTATCTTTTTAAGTAGGTTTCGAAACCGATACGCCAAACAAGGACTAAAAAGGTGAAAAATAGATAGGTATAAGCTAATTGAGCCCGCGAAAACTGATAGCCTTTTATGAGAAACAGATAGGTAAAGGTTAGCAAGGCCTGAAATGCGAGCACTTTCACAAAACGGAAAACGAGATATTCATAACCGCTTCTGCGTTCTACTTTATAATAATTAAAAACGCTGGTAACCAGAAACCAGATAAGGTTAACAGCCACAAGTAACATGGCAAATTTTCTGTCGGTAGTAATCTTTGACAACCTTTCGAAGCTGATAAACACAGCTATCATAAAAGATACGTTAAGCAGAACTATATCTACCAGAAAATATACAAGTTCAAGAAATTGGGAGTATCTTCTAATCATGATTTTTACCCGGTATTTTAACAGATGCTAACATACTATTATTGGTTGCTTACTAAATCAGCACTTTTTTACATTAAAATGACACATTCGGGCGCAAAAGTAACCAAATTTAGATGAAAAATTTGCATTTCTTAACAAAACGCTAAATTTTAGGCAGTAATACTGCTGAAAATTCAATGAGAGATGGGAAAATCAGGTCCGGATTGCCTTTAATTTTATGAGAAATTAATACCTTTTTCATATTGAGGTTTTCGCCGAACAACATATCGCTAGCTGAATCTCCCACAATTACAGATTTATTGAAATCGATGTCGGGAAATTGGTTTTTGGCATCGAGGGCCATTCCGGGTTTGGGTTTGCGATGGGTTGAACCTTCCTCACCAACATCGGTACAACAGAAAATAGCATCAATTCGGCCTCCGGAGGCTTCAATTTCAAATTTGAGCTTATCATGAATAAGGTTCAAATCATCCACCGACATGAGTCCTCGCCCTACGCCACGTTGATTAGTAACGATCACAATTCTATGGAATATTTGAGCAAGATTTTTTAAAGATTCTTTAACGCCGGGTAAAAATTCAAATTGCTCCCAACTGCGCACATAATCATCGTCGATTTTTTTATTGAGCACTCCATCGCGATCGAGGAAGAGTGTCCAGGTTTTGTCGATTTGCAGATCGTTTATGTTCATTCAGGTAAAATTGGGAATAATAATTTTATTAGCGGGAAAAAAAATGTCACGCAAAGGCGCAAAGGAACAGCCGAATTTAGTTTATTTTTTTAAAAAACCTTTATAAAATTTGCGCCTTTGCGTGAAAAAAAATATCACGCAAAGGCGCAAAGGAACAGCCGAATTTAGTTTATTTTTTTAAACCCACCT
>CAZXBG010000070.1:4181-20652 GCA_964638865.1 uncultured Chitinophagales bacterium
AAAAATGTCACGCAAAGGCGCAAAGGAACAGCCGAATTTAGTTTATTTTTTTAAACCCACCTTTACAAACTTTGCGGCTTTGCGAGAAAAAAAATGTCACGCAAAGGCGCAAAGGAACAGCCGAATTTAGTTTATTTTTTTAAACCCACCTTTACAAACTTTGCGGCTTTGCGAGAAAAAAAATGTCACGCAAAGGCGCAAAGGAACAGCCGAATTTAGTTTATTTTTTTAAAAAACCTTTATAAAATTTGCGGCTTTGCGAGAAAAAAAATTAAAAAAGTGTCACGCAAAGGTTTTTGTTGTTATTTAAGTGCTTTCACACAATACCAATTACGGTTTCACTTTATATAATTAAAAAATCGTCTTGGGCTTTTGCAAAATCTTCGGGGATTCCTATGTCGATGAAATAACCGTCGAATATCTTTCCATAAACATTGCCATTAATAAATTCCTTTTCCAAAATTTCTTTTTCAAAGGAAAATTTATCAGGCAAACCGGGATAGAATATTTTTTTATCGAGGCAATAAATGCCGCCATTAATTAATCCTTCCTCTACATATTTTTTTTCGTTGAAGGCGATTATTTTATGGTTTTGATCAATTTCGACTGTTCCGTAACGATCAAAATTTTTCATTTTTTTTAAGGCAACGGTCAACAAAGATTTGTGATGAATATGCAAATTAAAAAGTGCTTCCAGATCAACATCAAAATAGGTATCTCCGTTAATTACATAACTCACTTCCTGATTTGCATAGGTGCTTGCCTGTTTAATTGCACCACCGGTTCCAAGTGGATCATCCTCTACGGAATAGGTGATTTTTAAATTGTGGTACTGAAATCCAAAATGATCCATCACCATTTCTTTGAGATATCCAACTGCAAGAATTACATGTTCAATTTCCTGATTAATGAGATCGTCGAGAATATATTGCAGAAAAGGTTTTCCTGCAACCGGAGCCATTGGTTTTGGCAACAGATTAACAACAGTTTGGAGACGTGTTCCAAACCCTCCGGCTAATACAATTGCTTCATTGGGTTTTTGCAATTTCATTTATTGCGGACGTTCGAATAATTCTTCTTCAACAAGTTCGCAAATAATATGTCCGATCATGATATGCGATTCCTGAATACGCGGTGTATCGCTGCTTGGAACATTTAATAAATAATCGCAATTGTCTTTCATTTTTCCGCCGCTGGCGCCTGTCATGGCAACAATTACCATTCCTCTTTCGCGAGCAACTTCAAATGCTTTTAAAATATTTGGTGAATTTCCGGAGGTGGAAATACCGATAATAAAATCACCTTTTCTTCCCTTCGCTTTTAATACTCTGGAAAATATCTGGTCGTAACCATAATCGTTTCCCACTGCAGTAACGTACGATGAATTTACATGTAATGCTTCTGCATCCAAAGGCGGACGATCGAAATAAAATCTTCCTGAAAATTCGGCTGCTAAATGTTGTGCATCTGCTGCACTTCCACCGTTTCCACAGAACAATACTTTTTTATCCTGCCGAAATGCTTCTGCAATTTCTGCTGCAATTTTTTCGCACATTGCTACCATTTCCGGGTTATTTAAAATTTCATTTTTAACCCTGATACTTTCGGATATTACCGATTTAATTTTTTCTATTTTGCTTCCCATGATGTTAATCCGTATTGACTGAATTCAATATTGTGAACTTCCCCCCCGAATGTATTTAAAACATTAATTACTTTATATCTGGTATTTCCCGGACAATAAAAAGTCATAAACCCTCCACCGCCTGCGCCGGAAATTTTTCCTCCTGTTGCACCTGCTTTAATTGCAGATTCATAAATATTATCAATTACATCACTTGATACTCCAACAGCAGTTGCTTTTTTATTTTTCCATCCAAAATCCAGAATATCTCCAATGCGATTGAGCTCTCCTTTTAAGATCGCTTCTTTCATCATATAGGATTGTTCTTTTAAATTATGCATTGCTTCAATCGACTTATCCGATTTTTTAGAAACGTTTGCGGATTGTGCTTCAATAATTGTGGAAGATAATCTCGAAGTTCCTGTATAATACATTACGATATTAAATTCCAGTTCCTTTAAATAATTAGGACGAATGCGCAAAGGATTTACGATCACTTTATCATCCTTATAAAATTCCATAAAATTCCATCCGCCAAAAGTTGCAGCATATTGATCTTGTTTCCCACCTGCCATTGCAAGATCTTTTCTTTCGATATCGTAAGCAAGATGTGCAATATCATATTCTCCTAAAGGCAGTCGCAACCATTCGGTAAAGGCACCAACAATGGCAACAACCAAAGTGGAAGAGGAACCCAAACCGGAACCCGGAGGAGCATCTACATAGGTATTCAGTTCAAAACTGAGCGGTGCATTATGATTAAAATCCTTGATTATGCGATTATAAACTCCTTTGAGCAGATCCAGCGTTCCATCAATTTCCAGTTTGGAAGTGGAATCGAGCTCTACGGTTTCCTTTTTATCCATTGCAGAAAGCACGATTTTGCCGTCTCTACGCGGGATAATAGTAGCGTAGGCGTATTTGTTGATGGTGGCATTCAAAATGCAACCTCCGTAAATATCGCTGTAAGGACCCACATCGGTTCCGCCTCCGGCTAATCCTATTCTTAGTGGTGCTTGACTTCTAATGATCATAATTTGTTTTCGTAAGATCTTTTCTAAAAAATTATCCTTTCTACCGCTAAATCGGGTGCAAAGATGATTAAAAAGAGGGGAAAAATATAGAAATGGTTGTAAATTGAGGTGGGAATTGATGAAAAGTTAATATTTGAGGATAGCCATTTTCAAAAATAAAGAGCTTATTTTTTCTTTTTAAACTCTCGCCAAACGATAGGAAAAAACTGCAGATCATCCACAAAATACCGTTTAAACAATCGTCCGGGCTCCTGCGTAAAACGATAGAACCATTCCATTCCGGTTTTTTGCCAGAATTTTGGAGCGCGTTTTTTTAGATTTAGATAAAATTCGTAGGAGGCGCCCATGAGTAGAAACAATGGCATCGTGGATTCCGGGTTGGGTGACTGCGACTGCAACTTTTTAAAATGTTCCATCAATCCCAACGCAATATGATTCTGTTTGGGGAAACGAATTCCGATAAATATATAATCAGGTTTAATGATATCGAATACTTTGGATGCACCATCAATTACATTTTTTAATGCTGAAGTATCACTTACATCAAAAAATGGAGGGACATAATATTCGAGGGAGGGATATTCTTTTTTTAATAATTCGCCTACTTCCGGGCTTGGAGCTACAACCATTACGCGTTTTTTTTCGCGGATAACGGCTTTCCATAATAAGGGGAATAATTCACTTCCTGGTAAACGGCTTTCCAATTTTTTTCCGAGCATTTTACTCGCCCAGATTACAGGTTGACCATCGGGAAGTATATAATACGATCTTTTTAAAATTTCAGCGAGATCAGCATATTGTTTTTCATTTAATTTAACAACATCATCAACATTTGGCGTAAATAAAAGCGGAAGTAAACCGGAATTTACCTCATATTCATTTTTAAAATTTAATATGGATGCAATGGTTGCATCAAAATTTTTATCGTTGATAAGATCAAGATCAAAAATGCGGGTTCTTTTTATCATAACACAATTGTTTAACCCTTAAGATTTACTTCTGATATAATCTATCATGTCTTTTATCGTTTGATCCAGTGCATATTTTTGTTCCCAGGCTGTATCTTTTTTTAATTTTGAGGAATCTCCGAATATGATGGGTTCGTCGGTTGGGCGCAATAGTTTCGGATCTATTTCAATAGGAAGTTTAATTCCCATATAATTTTCAATAATGGGAATTATATCACTAATGAGATATACTTTATTTCCGGAGATATTATACACATCTCCCCAAGTACCTTTATCACTTAATAAAATTAATGCATTTACAAGATCACGCACATCGGTAATTGCACGTTTTGTTTGCAAATTTCCAACGCGTAATACGGTAGCTTTTTTTTGTTCAATTTCCACGGCGCGATGTGTAAAGTCTGCAACAACATCATTTGTTTTACGCGGCCCTGTAGTATTAAAAATTCTTGCGCGAATGCAACGAATTTTATCGTTCTGATAATATTGGAAAGATAATAGGTCTTGTCCCACTTTGCTGACTCCATACGGATGTAAGGGCAGCAAGGCGGTATCCTCTTTTACAGGTGCATTTTCCGGTGTGAGTGAAGCGCCGTATTCTGCACTGGAACAGGCAACAACAATAACCGGATCGTAGTTTTTGTCTGTTTTTTTAACATATTTTACCGCTTCAAAAATATTAATGGTACCATTTACATTGGTATCCATTGTTTCCTGTGGGCGATGCCACGATACGGTTGGATAACTCTGTGCTGCGAGATGAAATATTTTATCCGGTTTAATATCATCAATGATATCCAATACCCTTTGATAATAACGAACATCACATTCCACGAGATGAATTTTTCCGCGAATGTCGTTCAGATCGGTTGTTGGTTTAAAATATGTTCCTACAATATGATGTCCGCCTTCCTTATGAAAAACATCTGCCATGTGCGAACCTACCATGCCACAGGCTCCGGTTATGAGAATATTCATTGTAACTCTTGGGATTTATTAAATTTCTGGCAAAGATACGGCTGAAGCCCTAAACGGTCAAATAGGGCTGTCGGTAGATTTAATAAGAGGCATTAAGTTGTTACCGCTTCCTAAATTTGGAATAAAAAAAATGGTTTGAAATGGATAAAAAAATCACGTCTTATTCAATGATCAATTTCTGTACATCTATTAACATATTGTTGCAAATTACTTCCAGGAAATATATTCGTGGTTGTAAATCCTGAATATTAAACCAGGAAACCTTATAATCATTTCTGAGTTGTTCTGTTTTACATTTTTTCCCGGTAATATCGTAAATATTTAACAAATGTGCACAAGTGATATCCGTATTTATTAATTCTATAAAAACAATATCATCGGCAGAATCAGGATAGATTTTAAATAAGCCCTTTATCTGCTGCCCTTCTTCCAACATAAGTTTATAGTAAAATTCATCTACCTCATCAAACAATTCTTCGTGCTCTTCATTAAATGCATATTTAAGTATATTGAGTGCCTACTCCCGATGGAGTGTATTTATCTCCAATTGACCTGATGTTTTCTAATTCATCAACGGTAATTTCTTTAATGCTTTTTTCATCAGAATTAATATCAGTCAATATACGGCTCCACAATAATTTGAAATTACTGTCTGTTTTCATGAGCCAATAATCTGATTCTGCGTTATTATTGTAGTTATCCGGTAAATCTTAATCACTTAAAACAATATATCCAAGAAAATAAAAGTTTCCAGAATCATCTATTTCAATTCTTTTTAATACATCAATTAAACTGCCGCCATAAATTTTCATGTCGGTAAAATTTAAATTTACATCAAACATTCCAAGTGCACCATCGTAGGTCCCGCCAATTCCTGATACTTCCGGAAATAAATAGATTGCAGAGTTTTCGAAGTGGTAATTATAATGTGAGGCCGGAGCGGACTCATGATTCACGCCTTACTTCTCTGCAAATTTCTGCAAATAACTTTTCACTGCGTTTTTATTTACTGTGAATGACATCATTTTAAGTTTAACATAATCTTCATGCACGTATAAATATCCAAAACTTGGACTTGCAGCGCCGCAGTTTCTGGAACCCGAGCCGGAGTCTTTGAAAAGAAACCAGGTTTTTCCATCCTGTTCTTTATATCCAACCAAATGCATTGCATGGTCATCGGTGGAGGAGCCATTATTTAAACGCAACTGACGTGCAGCATCATTAATATTATCACTTGATATATCCCAGGTAGGAACAACCGCCATATTATTCCAGCTATCCCAACCCGGTTCAGAAACATCACCACCTATACTTATACTATACCCATTTTTTAATGATGTTTTTAATGCATCCATAAATTCATCGGCGGGTAAATTATAATAAGATGCATCGTTCCACCAATTATCGGGAACATCGTATTCTGCTTTTGTGTAAAATGGTTTTTGCATAAGACTCATAAAATCAACATAATTATTCATATCCAGTTTTAATATATTCTTGGCATACTCTATCGGTGAATATGTTTTATTATCATAGGTTACTTTTGTTGGTGGTTCACCCATATAAAAATTAAGAATGGATTTTATCGTATTCACTACTTCCGATTCATTCCAGTTATTATTTGTTTTTATACTTTTTAAATAAGTATTCATTTCGCCCAACATGGCTTCATGATTGTAAAAACTGGCGGTGGAAGTTTTACCTTTAAAATCGTTGTATGGAACGATGCCATAATCCTTTATCATCCAGGTTGTGCCATTGGTTTCACTTCCTTCGCCGAAGGTCATATTACCTCTGTTGGCTACAAAATATTTCGCTCTTTCTACATATTGCCAATACACAACATACATTTCACTTAATTTCACCTCAAGTCCACTCGCTTTTTTTACCTCACTTTCGAAAAACGACATGGTAGAAAAACACCAGCATGTTCCGGTATTTCCCTGACTAACAGGATCGTTGTGCCAAACCTGCGTATATAATGCAGGATCTTTAGGAGCGGAAATTCCGCTTGCATCAATTTTAAATACACGATTATCTTTTGGTGTTGCAGGAACATTATTATTGATATCGGTCATTATGACATCATTAAAATATCCACCCTTTGACTCACGGTATTCTGCCTTTGTTGGCTGTTGGGCAAAGAGGTAAACAGAAAAACTGCAAATAGCAGCGAGTAAAAATAAATTCTTCATAGTAGCAAATTGTAGAAACAAATTTAAGGTTAATGTTTGGAGGGAGAAAATAAATTTTGTTAATGTTTGGTAAAGGTACAGCCTCTAAGGCGCGAAGAACGCCAAGGAAGCGCGAAGAAAGTTGATTAAAAAAAACGTTTACGCTGTTGCGATGAAAGCAAGAAGAAAGTTTGATTTAAAAAACTACATTTTATCTCAAAAATTTCCAGTAGATCTTTCTTGGGAAATTTAATAAGTTGTATAACAATTGTGCGTGAACAGGTTCTTTAATATGGGCCCAGTTTTCAGGAAAATAATATCCCCAATATCGCATAAATGGGCCGAACACAAATTTAGCTCTGCGTTTGGCTTTGTCACTTTCGTAATAACTCCAGAAATCTGCTTTTTTTTCCGGTGTTTTATTTGCCTGAGGAAGGTCGCGGGTGATGGGTAGTTCTAGTTCGGTAAACACCTTTCTGTAATCAGCAACTAAATGTTCGAAACGAATAATATGATCCATTTTTTTGTGATGCAAAATACTCCAATTGCTGTATGGCGATTTAAAAAAATTCAAAAAATAGGTTTCAAAAGATGCTTTATGCTGAATAATAAAATTATACCGTTCCTGATCTCGGTTTTTTGCAAGTGACTTGCGCAACCATTTTCCGGGGCGTTTTCTTCCGGAAGAAAATCTTTCATCCAAATCGTTCTTGTATTTAAAATACATACTCACCGTTTGATCAAGAGGATTGCGAACGCTGCCAATAGAGCGATATTTTTTTTCCTCCGCATTCGCTTTTCTCAAAAAATCATCATAGGTAGCATGTTTATTCAAATAGGGCTCGCATCCATATTGCTCTCTTATTTCCTTCGAAATTGCGCTTGTTGCAGTTAAAGGAAGTTCAATAAAAATAAATTTATATCTGTGATCTATTACCATTTTATTTAGTTCTGAGTTCTGGGTTCTAAGTTTTGGGTTTTTGGTTTTGGGTTAGCAAAAGTTTACATAGTTTGCAAAAGTTTCAGGGTTAAGCTCCATTGTCAATTATCAATTGCCATGTGTTTCCACAAAATTAATAATATCATTTTTTACATCCTCCGGTAAATGCCCACCAAAATAAATGGTTCCCATATCATGACCATACAAAGGATAAAAATAATATTGATGTTCAACGCCTGCTATATTTAAAACATTATTTAAAATTTCACCTTGTGAAGCTGGAACAGTAAAATCTAATCCACAATATTGCAAAAGTGTTGGAACTGATGTAGAATTTACATGGGTTGCAGGACTTGCCTCGATCCAGGTTGCGGTATCTTCCAGATAAGTTGTGCCTGTCAGATTTTCAACAAAGCCATTTAATTCAGGATTGTTTAAAAAATAATCGTCTGTTAAATCAGTTGGGCCTGCAAGACTAAATACAGCTTTTATTGCATTGTCGGCATTGTTATGGTAAGCAGTATACAATGCGAGATGTCCGCCCGCACTATGCCCTGCAATTAATATTTTGGTTGGGGAATAAACAAAGGCATTGGATTTCGAAATAAGAAAATCCAAAGAAGATCTGATGTCAAGAGCAAGATCGTCGTATAAAATTCCGGATGCGGAATTTGCCAATCTGTAATTGACATTTGCAATTGCAAATCCCTGATTCTGAAGGTCGGATAAAACTAAAGCGTAATCACTTTTATCGCCTGCGTTCCAGTTACCTCCGTGAATAAAGATCAATAATTTAGTTTCGGTTGTTCTGGAGCCCGGTAAATAAATATCTAATTTCTGTAAAGGATCAGCTCCATAGGAAACTTCATAAATCGTTTCTTCCAACAAAGTTGCAGGTGTTTCGTCCTTATTACAGGCTGAAAGTGTTATTATTAAAAATGAAAGAAATAGTAATTTACGAAACTGCATAATCAAAGTTAAATATTTTCGTCGAGAATTTTATATAAACTATCCCAGGTATAATATTTTGCAGCTGTAATTTTACTTGCATTGGCAATTTTTTCCCATTTGAGTTTATCTGTCAATAATGTTGCCACAAGTTCACCAAATACCTTTACATCATCTGCAATGAGAATATCTTTTCCATCTTCAACCTGCAACCCTTCCGTTCCAATTGAAGTAGAAACCATTGGAATTCCTCTGCATAATCCATTTATCGTTTTTACTTTCATTCCGCTTCCAAACCGAAGGGGAATGATATTTACCTTACATTTTGTAAAATATTCTTCAAGGTCTACAACAAATCCGGTAACGATGATATCATGGTGATCCATTGAGAGTTGCAATAAACGCTGGTCCGGGTTTTTGCCGATGATGTATAATTTTAGCTCCGGGAATTTCGATTTCAATTCTTTCCAGGTTCCATTTACAAACCATATCAATCCTTCAATATTAGCCTCCCAGGTGAGCGTTCCTACATAAACGAGACTGTTCTCTAAAACATCAAAGGATGGAATTGGAATTTTTATCTGATCATCTTCCCCAATATGTAAATAATCGCGGAATTTTAATTTCCTTTTTACGGGATCTGGTTCATGCATGGCATTGTCGTTGGTTGCACCCAAAACAATATCTGCTTGTTTTACATACTGCAACTCCCACTTTTTAATTCTGTTCGCTTCTTGTTGGATTATTAATTTTTTAATCGGATTCTTTTCTACTTCCGCATATCTGCTCCAAATTAAATACTCCGCATTATGCGTTCTAAATACTACTTTTCCCTTAAAAGTTTTTGGAATGTATTGCATCACTTCATAATGTTCGGCAACTATTACATCAAAATCGTTAGCTATAGTTTCAATCTTTTTTTTCATAGAAACAGAATAATTCCGAAACATATTGATTGTAATTCCTTTCAGATAACTTTTTACAAGATTTAGAGGAGTTCTTTCCACATTCAATACCTCAAAATAGGACTGTTTGATTCCGGTATCGGCAAGAAAAGCATCCTTATATTTCACATCATCACCCTTTAAAAAACAAACAAAATACAGGTCGTGATTTTTATGTAAATATGTGGCTAATTTGTAGGAATTGAACAAACTTGCACCGTGGTTTGTGGGGTATGGAAGATGAATTGTTATATGTAATACTTTTTTACGGGCGCTTGACATGAATATTTTTTTTTCTACAAAGTCGCAAAGGGTGCGAAGGAGGCGCTAAGAAATTATTTTGTATAAAATACAAAACTTCCTTATTGGTGCCCGACGCATAGTCTATTCGAATCATTGTAGTATAATGAATATATAAATTTTTAGTTATTTCAACCTCCGTTTTATTGCTTCCACTATATTTTTCATGCGATGTAAATTAAAAAGTATAGCTAAAACAATCTTGATCGGGAAGGAAATATAATAATACAAAATATAAAGCGGATTTGGGGTTACCTTTTTAATAGCATAACCGAATTGCAACATGTTTTCTCCACAAATATTCTGGCAAAACCAGAGTTCTCCATTATTTAATCCTCCCTTTTCCCAATTTCCTGCACGTTCCGTTTTTATTCCATATTCATCCGGTTTATCTGCTTCATTACTCGAACCAACCTGTGGAATCAAAAGCATATTCTCCTTAAAATCAATTTCCAGAAACCGACATAAATTTTTTATTTCTGCTTCAGAGTCATTTACCATTTTTTCAAAATACATGGTATGCAATTGAGGATGGTCCTTAAATTTTGCTGCAGCTCTGATACTTGAATTCCACAATTTTGAAATGGTGATGGGATGATAATTTATTTTTAAGCGCCGTTGTTCTTTTTTGGTCATGAATTTTGCACCCATTGCGCGGCGTTGCCATTTTCTTTTCTGGCTCAACATTACACCACGTGGGTCGCGCACCATGTTCACAATTTTTGCACCTGGAAAAAGTTCCAAAATTTCACCGATATAAAAAACGTCCTGCGGTGTTTTTTCACAGGGAATACTTTTATTATTTTTTTGTGTTTCGAAAAATAAAAAAGAATTTAAAACAGCATGCGGAAAAATTTCTCCCTTAATTTGCTGCATGATCTGCAATGCATCCTGTTGATATTTTTCTGTATTCATTTCAGATAAATATCCATCACGCTGAATAAACAATAATTTAGATGCAAGTTTTACAGCTTCGTGATCGGTTAACACTTTTTGTTTGTCGGAAGTACTCCACAACTGTTCAAAAAAATGGAGTTCTTCCAACATGTAGATCTGCGTATGATTTCCCAAAACGCGACGCATCATAGTGGTACCGCTGCGGGAATTCCCAACGATAAATATTATTTTTTCACTTTCAGTCAAACTCATTTCTACGCAACAAATATATATTATTTAGCCCCAATTAATTCATCCATGGTGTTTTGCGCTACATAATGGTAACCTGGACGTGCTTTGGTGTAAATTCTTTCCGCCATTTCTTTTTGGCCGGTATTGATCATGGCCTTATATAATGGAGTCAGAAATTTTCTTCTTCCCACGGAACATAAAAAGGTTTCAATGGCAGGATACGAAGCAGTGTAATTTCTTTTAATTGCAAGTTCGTACCATGCATCTGCAATCTCGCTGTTACCTGTCCCGGTGAAGGCAAATGCTTTATCCAATTCCTGCATTTTTTCGATTGAAATAGTTTCCGGTAACTGATAAATAAAACGAAGCCATTCATGTGTACTCCAATTGGTAGCAGTTAAATCTTTAGCTGCAGTTCCGTTATTAAATTTTTGTATCTCGCCATCAACAATATTAAATCGTGTTGAAACAACGATGGGACAATTTGCAGGAATACCGGGACCATAAATCCATTCCTCGATAATTACGTCGGCATATTTTTCTTTGTTTGGCTCTATCAGGTTTTTATTGAGATAAACAATAAAATCTTCTGTTGTCATAACACGGAATGCATTTGTTGTAAAGTAACCATTCACAAATACATCCCACTTTTCTCTACCCACCTTACTTTCCAGCAATCGCAAAAAATATGCTCCTTTATTATAAGCAATATCCGAAACACCTTCATCGGGATCTCGCCCCTCCAAATTTAATTTTAAATGCGTGTCGGGAGAAGTTGCACCAAAATCTTTTACTGTTTCTACCAGTCCCTCATATTCTAATACTTGCAACATATCGGAATAATCTTTACCGTATACTACTTCCATAATTCTATTCTCGAAATAAACAGTAAATCCTTCATTTAACCAGAAGTCGTTCCAGTTTGCATTGGTAACTAAATTTCCGCTCCAACTGTGTGCTAATTCATGTGCAACAAGAGCGACTAAACTTTTATCCCCTGCAATAATTGTAGGTGTTGCAAAAGTAATTCTCGGATTTTCCATTCCTCCAAAAGGAAAACTTGGTGGCAGCACTATCACATCATATCTTCCCCATTGATATTTTCCATATAATTTTTCAGCACTTTCGAGCATGTTTTGCATATCGCTCAGTTCCCAGGCACAAGCTTCCACAAAAGATGGCTCGGCATAAACACCGGTTTCATTTCCAACATTTTTAAAAGCGAGATCACCCACTGCGAGGCACATTAAATACGACGGAATGGGTTGTTTCATATTAAAATGATACACACCGTCATCACTCTTTTGCTGTGGATTTTCAGCGCTCATCAATGCCAACATACCATTTGGCACTTCCACCTGCGCATCAAAAGTAAAACGCACTCCGGGTCCATCCTGGCAAGGGATCCAGGTTCTGCATAAAATTGCCTGCGATTGCGTAAATAAAAATGGATATTTTTTATCGCGGGTTTGTTCTGCATTTAACCATTGAAGCGCTGCTGCCCCTGAGGAAGTTTTGTAAGTGATACTCACATTTTTTGCGGAAGAAGGAATATCAATTATAAGAGCGGAGCCCAGGAATGCCTGTCCGCTAACTGTATCAGCTAATTTATAATTTGTTGTGTTGCCATCAACGAGCACTTGTTCAATGTTAAGATCGCGGGTATCGAAGATGATATTTCCGCTATTCGACTTATTTTCTATGGTCCATGTGGCTGTAGCAGAAATTATTTTTGAATCAAAATCAATTTTTGCCTTCCAGCTTAAATGTTTAACAACAGCTTCATTGGTTTTGGCAAAAGAGTGCGGATCTATTATTTGCATATTTGTTTGTTGATTGGATTGTTGATTTATAGATTTTTTTTCCTTTGTATTGCAGCTTACTAGTGTTATGATCAAGGGCAATAAACAGAATACTTTCAGACGCATACCTTTGTTTTGTGGCGGCAAATTTACAGAAAGTCGGCGCGCTATTCTAACAAGACCGGTTTCTTAACAGCATATAAAAAAATAATGTCCTGTAAATTAACAAATATTTATATTTTTGACCGCCATTCGCAGCAAATGTGGGCGGGGCAATGAAAACCAATAACCATCACTAAACCAAGAGCGGGCAGGAAATGTTAATCACTTTCGTTATCATTTATATGGTGATAACCTTTGCGGTAGGTATTTATACGAGCAAACTCGTAAAAGGATCCAAAGATTTCGTTCAAGCCGGGCGTCGTCTTCCTCTGTTTTTAAACGCAGCCGATCTTTTTGCTTTATGGTTTGGCTCTGAAACCATTTTTGGTGCTTCCAGCGAATTTGCACAACATGGGTTAAGAGGTGTGGTGGAAGATCCATTCGGTGCTGCTTTATGTCTGGTTCTATTTGGGATGTTCTTCATACGCAGATTGTACCGCATGAATTTATTTACACTCGGCGATCTTTTTAAGATAAAATACGGCAAGAATGCTGAAGTGACCGCGAGTTTTTTTATGTTGCTTACTTTTTTTGGATATATTGCTGCACAATTTATTGCCTTGGGTTATATTTTTTCTTTTGCAACGGGTGGTGCTCTTTCTATTCAAACTTCTGCCGTAATTTGTGCTGCAATTGTAATGATCTATACCATGGTTGGTGGTATGTGGGCAGTTTCTATTACAGATTTTATACAAAGTATCATTATTGTGGTTGGATTTATTTTTGCCGTTTTTTTCTTACTTAATGTGAGTGGCGGTTTTGAAAATGTGATTGCAAATGCTCCGGAAAATGCATTTCACTTTTTACCGGACGGAGATTCTTTTTCCATAATTAATTGGTTAGGTGCATGGATGGTGGTAGGTCTCGGATATATTCCTTCGCAGGATGTATTTCAACGTGCAAATTCTGCCAGAACGGAAAAAGGTGCTGTGCGAAGCATGTATATTGGAGCAGGATTATATATTTTAATTGCCATGATGCCTTTGTTCATAACTTTATGTGCTAAGGTTATCTATCCGGAGAATAGTTTTGAAGATTCGCAGGCAATTATATTAACCATGATTACGGAATATACTCCTTTGTGGTTGCAGATCATTTTCTTCGGTGCGTTATTATCGGCAGTATTAAGTACCTGTAGCGGAGCAATTTTGGCACCTGCAAGTATATTGGCCGAAAATTTTATTAAACCTCTTTCAAAAAAAACCTATACCGATAAACAATTTCTTTTAATGTTGAGATTAAGTGTAATTTTTATTGGTTTTATTTCTGTGGTTATAAGTATGATGCGCAGTAATATTTTTGCATTGGTGGGCGAATCTGCAGTTTTGGGAATGGTGAGTTTATTAGCACCAGTTGTTGCCGGATTATATTATAAAAATGCGACAACTACCGGTGCGATGCTAAGTATGTTTAGCGGAATAATAGTGTATGTTGTTTTTGAATATTTATTTCCTGTTTTACCTGTAGAAGCATTTCTGCCGGCTACAATAGTGAGTTTTATATTTATGTATACCGGAAAATATTTTGAGGTAAAGAAACCGGAAACGAGAATCGGTGTGCAAGGCACAGGACTTGCTGAAATAAAGGCATAAAAAATGGACAACCAACCGATACAAGGGTTTGGAAACTTTACTTGTTTTAAAGTTTAAATTTTAAATTGAATTCTTAATAAACTCTTCACAAATGTATGTATTTATTTATTAGGTATTTTTGTTGTGCATTATTACAAGCGGGGATACCGAAAATACTTTTAACAAAGGATTAAATTGCAAGTCCGCGAAAAGTGGAGCGAGGTTTATTCGCTTTAGGAAATAGGCCGGTTTATAAATATTTACCACTTTGTTTTTGTTTCCGCTATTTTATTTATCATACCTTTAAAAATTAGACCATGGAAAGGAAGCACAGAATACCAATACAATCTACCCAATAAGCCTAAAGGCCTAAAAGTTGCTGTTTGTGTAAGTATATTGTTTTCGTCAATTTTAAATTCCAGCCATGCTTCGCCTGGCAGTTTCATTTCGGCATACAATAGAAGACGCTTTTCATGTTTTTCCGCTAAGAGCACACGCCAAAAATCAAGTGCATCACCTGAAACTAAATCGATATTACTTTTTCTTCCTCTCCGCATACCAACACCTCCTGCAATCTGATCTAAAAAACCTCTGATTCCCCAAAGCCAATTGCCATAATACCAACCTGCTTTTCCTCCAATGGCCCAAATTTTTTCAAGTGAGGCCGCGCTGTCTTCCAGTTTAATACAACGAATGTCTTTAAAACAACCATTAATTGGCACTTCAATAAATTTCGAAAACCCTTTACTAAATATTTTACTTGTTTGTGCATCTTTCCAACTCGAAAGTACCTGGTTTTGCCCTATTTTGTCAAAAGCCAATTTTATAGATGTATCATAATCAATCAGTTTAATACCAAGCAACTCTGCTAAATTATTGGGTTTGCAAATCACTTCAATTTTCATACTGTTTACCAAATTTTTTGCAAGAGCAAATGAGGTGGAGGTAACAAAATATAACCAGTAGGACGATATTTTGGGAGTCATAACAGGTACAATAAGTATGCGCCTTTTTAATCCTCGTATTTTAGCAAATCGCAAAAGCATTTCTTTATAACTTAAAACATCAGTACCTCCAATATCGTAACTATTATTGTAGGTTTCTGGTTTACCAATTACACTAATTAAAAATTGTATCACATTGCGAATAGCTATGGGCTGACATTTTGTTTTTAGCCATCGTGGTGTAATCATAAAAGGTAATTTCTCTACCAAATCGCGAATAATTTCAAAGGAAGCACTTCCAGATCCTACTATTATACCAGCCTTTAAAGTGGTAAGTGCAAATTTAGAATCTGATAAAATGGCCTCCACATTCTTTCTTGAGGATAAATGTTTAGATAACTGAATAGCGTTGCTGATACCACTAAGGTAAATAACTTGTTTAGCATTTGTGTGTTCAATTCGGTTTTTAAAATTAGTTGCACATATTTCCTCCATATTTTCAAAGTCACCACTTTGAGTTGACATGGAATGAATAAGGTAATAAGCTACATCTATATCATTTGGAATATGGTGTAAACTATTCTTGTTTAAAAAATCCGCCTCTATAACCGTGAGGTTTGAAGTTAAATAATTTTTCTTATTAAACCTGTTTTTGTCTCTTACACAGCAAATAACCTCATGCCCATTTTCTAATAAAACGGGCAATAATCTTTGTGCAATGTATCCGGTTACACCGGTTAGCAAAATTTTCATAAAATAAATTTTCCAAATTTTTTCTCTTAAACAACTGTTCTGCAATCAAATATTTGTTGAAAAAAATCCCATATTTCAATGATAGCGACAGGTAATTTTTGTATTTTGATTAATTAATTGATACAATATCAAAATTATTTTTATATCTTTAAAGTAGAAATTCCACCATCCACATGCATAATCTGTCCGGTAATCCAACTA
>CAZXBG010000071.1:0-20104 GCA_964638865.1 uncultured Chitinophagales bacterium
AAGTAATAAATTGTTCTGTATTTGAATTCCTCTTTATAGGCTTTGGTGCTGCAAATTGCTTAATGTTTATTGTTATTGAGATTGTATGATAATAATTTGTTTAATAGTAAAACGATAGCTAACCTAAATCTTAAAGCATATATTCTTAAAACCAAATTTTTGGTTTTAGTACAATCAAGAGGAACGCACAAAATTAAATCTTAAAAATTTAGTCCGGTATCACTTGAGTTTTATTTTGATTTGAGGTAATAATCAGGTGAACCAAATTTTGTATTTTTAACGCTGATATATTCCCTTGTCTCAGATAATAAAATTATTAATTGGCTAATACTCGCATTAAATAATCAGCAACGTTATTGTTATTTTAAAAGATAGTTGATATTCAAATACAGGAAGTCAATTTTTCAAATTTAGGTTTTGCCGATAAATTATATATCCATTTTACAAAAAATGGAGCCATTCCGAAAAAATATTTTTTATCTTTATCATCCATCGCATCTACCATCCACGGCATTAATAAAGCCATTTCAGATCTCGGTAGCTGATTGCGGTATTCTAATTCTGTTTTTAAAACGTCCTCCTCAGGAAATTTACTTAATACTTCATCAACAATTACTTCCTCTTTATCCAAATGGCCTCGAACAAGCTCGATATATTTGTGTGCTACAGCAATAAAATTATTTAGCTCCGTTTTATTTCCGGATTTTAATTCCCTGAATAAACCATTCAGTTGTGTAAGGCCTTCATCTAATGCAATATGTTCATGTTCCATCGAATCGATCTTTGCAAGAAAATCAGGTTGTTTTTCCCGCATTATTGGAAAAAAGAAACCATCTTCTCCGTGATGGTGCGCAAGAATGCATTGTTCGTGATAAATAAACCAATTGTGCAGTTTGTTGAAATCATCAACTGAATAAGAATTGATCTTGTCAACTACGGTTTTAAGTTTATCCATATCCTTACGGATAGCATCATGGTTCCAGTAATAACCTTTGAGTAATTTGCGGTCTGAAGTCTTCATTGTGTGTTGAGATTTAAGATTAAAATATAATAAATATAGAAAATGTGTTAATTGTAGGAAGTTTTTTATTGTTTACCAAATTACATTTTATCAGAGGTGTAAATACTTCATTTTCAATGATTTATATGCCATTTTGGGTCTATTTTCTACCAACATTTTCCATAAAGTCTGTACGCTTCCACTTCCAGCAAACTGCGTTGCTCAGGACTTGCAATACTGATGAGCGCTTTTGCGCGTTGTGCAATATTTTTTCCATAAAGATCAACAACACCATATTCGGTGGCTACATACTGCACGTGTGCGCGGGTTGTAACTACTCCGGCACCGGTTTTGAGTACGGGCACAATTTTAGAAACGCCTTTTGCAGTTGTGGCGGCTAGGGCAATAATGGGTTTGCCACCTTCACTCAATGCTGCACCGCGAATAAAATCCATTTGTCCTCCAACACCACTAAAGATCTCTGTGCCAATAGAATCGGCACAAACTTGCCCGGTGAGATCAATTTCAATAGCGCTGTTTATTGCCGTCACCTTTTTATGTTTCCTGATTACGGCAGTATCGTTTACATACGCAACATCAAGCATGGCAACTTCAGGATTATCGTGAATAAAATCATATAATGCTCTTGAGCCCATAGCAAAGGAAGAAACAATTTTATTGGGATGTTTACTTTTTAATTTGCCGTTGATGACGCCACTTTTTACAAGTGGTAAAATACCATCAGAAAACATTTCTGTGTGCACACCCAAATTTTTATGGTTATTTAAAAAATGCAATACTGCATTGGGAATTCCACCAATTCCCATTTGGAGAGTAGCTCCGTCTTCTACTAATTCTGCAACATTTTTTCCAATTGCCATTTCCTCCTTGCTCATTTCCCCTAAAAATGTTTCATGTATCGGGTCTTCTGCATAAACTGCTGCAGTTATTTTGGAGTGGTGTATAAATCCGTCTCCATGTGACCGTGGCATATTTGGATTAACCAGTGCAATAATATTTTCGGCAACCTCACATGCAGCTTTTGTTATGTCTACTGAAATTCCAAGGGAACAAAATCCATGAGCATCCGGAGGACTAACATGAATAATTGCTACATTGATCGGAAATTTTTTCTTGCGAATAAATAAAGGAATATCACTTAAAAACATGGGAATGTATTGTACGTTTATTTCATTTACATGTTTACGAACATTTTTCCCGATAAAAAAAGCATTTACATGAAAAGAAGATGCAAATGCGGGATCGGCGTAAGGAGCCTCTCCTTCTGTATGCAAATGTGCAATTTCTATATTGCTTAATGCTGCATTTCTGTTTGTTAATGCTTCCACTAATCGGGTTGGTGTGGCTGAACCACCGTGAATAAATACACGATCATTACTTTTTACGAGCGAAACAGCTTCTTCCGGAGTTATAAAATGCATGGTGAAAATTTATGGTAAAAAAGTATTAATGTAATATATGATTTATTTATTCTTCATACGTTTTCGCGACTTTTGGGTCTGTGATAATGATATAATCACCCAAATAAATAAAATCATTCCAGTTTATATTTGGGAAAGAATCATCTGATCCTGCGCTGATAACGAGTGATCTTGTTTTAGCACTGTAATTTTGGAGTTGGGTTACGATAGCAAATTTTTCATCACTGTGAAATCTTCCGTTTATTTGCAATACCTTATTTCCTTTATGTTTTTTTAAATATTCAGCAATAGAATATGCCATGGTTGCATCCCAAAGTGATTGTCCCATAATTAAATTAAATCCCGTCATATAAGGCATGGGCGGGAGTGGTTTTCCGGTGGAATCAACTGATGCTTCATGGGAAGTAAGTTCCACTAACTTTTCATAATATTTTCCTGATGCAGTATCGTAAGGTAAGGGTGCAAAAAACTTTTTTGATTCTTTAGGCAATTCCATTAATGCCTGTTGCCCTTTTCTTCCTGCAAGATTGGTGTAACGTGTCGGAGTGTTGGCACAAATTACATTCAAATTATTCGTTTTTGCAAATTCAACCATTGGTTTATAATCACTGTAATTACTCCAAATCCTGGCATCCTTTGTGAAATTTTTTTCTCTGATATAACCAGTCAGATATTCATTCATCACAGGCTGCACATCACGGTCAAACATTTCCATCGAAAGGGCAACTTTGTTTCCATAAGCAGCAAATAAAACCTCCAACATCGATTTTTCCAGAAAATGTGTTACGCTGTCGTTATGCTCCTCCCCGAAAAACAATACATCATAATTTTGCATATCGGCTGCAATTTCAATCAGTGTAACTTCTTTTGCCTGTTTAACAGAATAAATACGATAATGCTCCTCTGTAATTTGTGTGAAAACAGGGAAATTGCAAATTAATAATGCAGAAATAATTATTGTTCTTAAATGATACATTTTACTACTTTTAGTGGACTAATTTGAAAATTTGGGACCTTGTTTTGAGTGCCAAATAACAGAAGCCGAAGGTAAGAATAAAAACCGAATTATGTTATGACTTAAAATTAAGTGATAAAAGTCATCAATAGAGTGCAAGTCCCATCTTAACACCATAACAATGGTCTACACCATATCTATTAATAAATTTTGCGTTTACGATCTTGGAGAAAGGAATGCCGTTAAAGTTTGCATTTTCTAAATTCAATTGTTCATAGTAGAAACCTATAGAAATTAATTTCCAGATATCAGCTATGGAAGAATTATAAATTGAAACATAACCATTTTTAAATAGGGTATAAGGTTTAAAAGAAATTTCGGCAGAATAATTTTTTTTTACCTGAAAAAGGGTATTATCCAACAAGCCATCATCGATATAAGCATTTCCATAAGTTCCAAAAATGGGAAAATCGCGGTAACCTCTTTTTGCAGAAATTAATACACCTCCATATTTTTGAGGAAACAGGGAAAACATAATTCCGAGGTTGCCCGAATAATTACCGTAAAATCCATGACCGGGAACATCATTAATTGCATCTCTTATTATGTATGCTTTTGCAGAATCTGATGGGTTGTTGTATTCTGTTTTAAAACCTTCGTTAAGGTCATTTATAAAATCATTTGAAAATTGTTGTTGTGTTAATCCTTTTACCGCTTTAATATCCGCACAAATACCGATCACCATTTTATTGGAAAAAAATCGGGCAACATTTAATCCAAAAGTAGCTTGTAGGCCTCCGCTTCTGAATGATTCGAATTCAAAAGTATAAGAATATTGCCAACTGAAAGTTAATAGCCTTGCCTGCGCATCGTCTGCCGGAATATATAATTGTTTAAGGTAGGTGTGATTTTCAATAAATTCCGGAATTTTTGGCGATTCCGTTTGAGCCGGCAACTCAAAATTTATTAAAAGTAATATCAATAGAATTTTTTTCATTTTATGGGGAATAAATAAAAAAAAATTACCATCCTAAAACCCATGCAAAAATTAAGGGTGCAACAATAGTAGCATCACTTTCCACAATAAATTTTGGTGTTTTAATATCTAATTTTCCCCAGGTAATTTTCTCATTTGGCACTGCTCCGGAATAACTTCCGTAAGAAGTGGTGGAATCACTAATCTGACAAAAATAACCCCAGAAAGGTACATCATGCCATTCGAGGTCCTGATACATCATAGGTACAACACAGATCGGAAAATCTCCGGCAATTCCACCGCCTATCTGAAAAAAACCAACTCCTTTTCCCGATGAATTTTCACGGTACCAACTGCTGAGCATCACCATATATTCAATCCCGCTTTTCATAGTAGAAGGATTTAATTCTCCTTTTATACAATAAGAGGCGAAAATATTTCCTAACGTACTATCTTCCCAACCCGGTACTATAATTGGAATATTTTTCTCTGCCGCAGCAATCATCCACGAATCTTTAGGATCAATTTCATATCCATCCTTCATTACCTCACTCAATAAAAGTTTATACATATATTCATGTGGAAAATATCTTTCGCCGTTTGTTTCCGCACTTTTCCAAATATTTACAATATGTTTTTGTATTTTCCTAAAGGCTTCCTCTTCCGGAATACAAGTATCTGTTACGCGATTTAATCCTTGTTCCAACAACTCCCATTCTTGCTCAGGGGTAAGATCTCTGTAATTCGGAACACGTTTGTAATGAGAATGCGCCACAAGATTCATCACATCTTCTTCCAAATTTGCACCTGTGCAGGATATTATGTCAACCTTTCCTTGGCGAATCATTTCCGCAAAGGAAATTCCAAGTTCGGCGGTGCTCATTGCGCCTGCAAGCGTAACCATCATTTTTCCACCTTCCAAAAGGTGTGTTTCATAACCCTTTGCAGCATCAACCAATGCAGCTGCATTAAAATGGCGATAGTGGTGTTCTACGAAATTAGATATAGGTCCTTTTTCCATATTGTTGTTTTTATCATTGCAAATTTAATAAGGAAAAACAGACAATTGCCGGTAAATTTTTTGTGGAAACAAAAACACATAGAATGTAAGGTCTCTAGGGTAGATTTCAATATATCTTTATTAAGGATGCCCTAATTCAGATATATTTTTAAGCCTATATTGAAATTCAGCGCGAAATCGGATGCAACATCAATGTTCATATATCCGCCTTGATCCATATCTGTGAATGGGTATTTGAATAAAAAGTCGTTGAGCAGATACATATTATCCTCCAACTCCACCTCAAATCCTAAACCAAAAACAACTCGTAATTGTTTGTTTGTAAATTTTTCAATAACAAGATCATTTGAGTAAATATCCAGGAATTCATCTTTAGCTCTTCCCCAAACCATTTCCAGTCCACTATTTGTAAATACCCGAACACCATTGCCCTCCAAACCTATTAAATAATAACGACCATATAATCCCAATTCATAAATAGAAACTCGTTATTCCACTTTTACGAAATTAAGTGCACTGGTGGGGTCTTCGATCCATTTTTCAAATTCATAATTCCTCGGAATATAAATAGCGCTTGTTAAAAATATACCGGAAGAAGGTCCTTCAGCACCAATTTCCGCGCTTGCTCCGGTAAACAAACGTTCAGGTCCATTTTCTCCAATTATTGTATAGATATAACTGTTGTTGAGTTGTCCTGCAGCAAATACCTGTGCCCGCAAATTAACAGGCAGTAAAGTGAAAAATAATCCGATCAATAAAATAAAAGTAGTTTTTATGTCGATAATTTATTATCCTATTTTATCGATGAATTTTATTCCGCATTTACCATATAACTTTCAATCGGCGGACAAGTGCAAATCAAATTTCTATCACCATAAGTATTATTAATCCTGCTAACACTTGGCCAGAATTTTTTATCCTTTAAATAGGCTATTGGATAAACTGCTTTTTCTCTGGTATATACATGCTTCCAATCTGCGGTAATGATATCATTTAAAGTGTGCGGGGCATTTTTTAATACATTATCGGTTTTGTCAGCACTGCCGTTTTCAATTTCTTCAATTTCTTTTTTAATTCCCAGCATCGCATCAATAAATCTGTCGAGTTCTTCTTTACTTTCGCTTTCTGTTGGTTCTATCATAAGAGTTCCTGCAACCGGAAAAGAAACAGTTGGTGCATGAAATCCATAATCCATTAATCTTTTTGCAACATCTTCCACTTCTAAACCAATGGTATTTTTCCATTTTCTGAAATCAATGATAAATTCATGCGCCACTCTTCCACTTTTGCTTACAAATAAAATATCGAAGTGTTTTTCCAATTTACTTTTTAAATAATTGGCATTTAAGATCGCATATTTTGTTGCATTGGTACAACCCTCACTGCCTAACATTTTAATATAACCGTAACTAATTAATAAAATACTCGCACTTCCAAATGGTGCTGCATTAATTGCATGAATTGCCTGATCTCCACCGGTTTTAAATAAAGGATGTCCGGGTAAGAAAGGCAATAATTTTTCGTTTACGCAAATTGGTCCCATTCCGGGTCCACCTCCACCATGTGGAATGGCAAAAGTTTTATGCAGATTTAAATGACAAACATCAGCTCCAATTTTAGCAGGAGATGTTAATCCAACCTGTGCATTCATGTTGGCACCATCCATATAAACCAATCCGCCATTTTGATGCACAATATTGCATATTAACATAATGGTCTCTTCAAAAACTCCGTGTGTTGATGGATAAGTTACCATTAAAGCAGCAAGAACATTCTGATGTTCCTCTGCTTTTAATTTAAGGTCATCAATATCAATATGCCCTTCCGCATCGCTTTTAACAACAATTACTTCCATTCCTGCCATTACAGCACTTGCAGGATTTGTTCCATGCGCACTTGCCGGTATAAGCACCTTGTTTCTGTGCGCTTCATTTTGATGAATATGATATGCCCGAATTACCATTAATCCTGCATACTCCCCTTGGGCACCGGAATTTGGCTGCACACTGCATCCTTCAAACCTTGTGATCTCACAAAGATCATCTTCCAATTCTTTTATTATTTCCAAGTATCCTTCCACTTGTTCAGTAGGAACGAAAGGATGTATTTGAGAAAACTCCGGCCATGAAACGGGAAATAATTCAGAAGCTGCATTTAATTTCATTGTGCAACTTCCAAGTGGAATCATAGAGGTGGTCAACGAAAGATCTTTATTCTCTAATCTTTTAATATAACGCATCATTTCACTCTCAGAATGATAAGTATTAAATACAGGATGCGTTAAATAAGTGGAATTACGAATTAATTGTTCCGGAATTGCAGCATTTAATGTTTCAATATTCGTTACCTCAGTAGTATTTCCGTTTTGAATTCCTTTTACCTCAGAAAATATTTCAAGAATATCTTTTACATCTTCAATTTCTGTTGATTCATCCAGCGATATTTGAATATCTCCATTGGGATGATAAAAGAAATTCATATGCTTTGCTATCGCATGTTGATGGATTAATCCGCATAGTGCACCACATTCAATATATAATGTGTCGAAAAAATATTCGTTCGACTGTTTGAATTGCAATTTTTTAATGCCGTCATTTAATACACATGCAAGTCCATGCACTTTCTCCGCAATATTTTTAATTCCATCCGGGCCGTGATACACTCCATACATGCTCGCCATGATTGCAAGTAAAGCTTGAGCGGTACAAATATTTGATGTTGCTTTTTCTCTTCTGATATGCTGCTCACGCGTTTGTAATGCCATGCGTAAGGCAGGACGATTATCTCTATCTAAACTAACGCCGATAATTCTTCCCGGTATATCTCTTTTAAATTCCTCTTTTGTTGCAAAAAATGCGGCATGTGGGCCCCCAAATCCCATCGGCACACCAAATCTTTGTGTATTTCCAATTGCACAGTCCGCACCTAATTCACCCGGTGATTTTAAAACTGCCAACGATAAAATATCGGCAGCAAGCGTAACGAAAATATTTTTGTTATGTGCGGTTTCAATAAAATCGGTATAATCGAAAATATTTCCATTGGAAGCCGGATATTGCAGAAGGGCTCCAAAATAAGATTCATCCAATTGAACTGTTTGATGATCGCCAATTATCAAATTAATTCCAAGTGGTTCCGATTTTGTTTTGAGAATATCTATAGTTTGAGGTAAACACAATGCACTTACAAAAAAATTAGAAGCGCTGATCTCTCTTTTATTTTTATGATGATAGAACATTATCATTGCCTCACCGGCTGCAGTCCCTTCATCCAACAAACTTGCATTGGCAATCTCTAATCCGGTAAGATCGGAGATCATAGTTTGAAAATTGAGCAGTGCCTCCAATCTTCCCTGAGCAATTTCTGCCTGATAAGGCGTATATTGAGTATACCATCCCGGATTTTCAAAAACATTGCGTTTTATAACACTTGGTGTTAGGGTATGATGGTAACCTAAACCGATATAAGTTCTATAAACCTTATTTTTTGAAGCAAGCTTTTTTAGGTGTTTCAGGTAGTTGTGTTCAGTCATTGCCTGTCCAATATTAAGAGGTCGTTTCAACCTGATATTTTCAGGAACTGTCTGATCAATAAGCGATTCAATAGAATCAGCATCAATGGCATGTAACATTTCCTTTACATCGTGATCACGGGGGCCTAAGTGGCGATTTTCAAATTTTTCGTTGGTAGCTATTCGAAGTTTCAATTTCTTAGTATTTAAAAATTGCTGCAAAATTAAGGATAGAATAAATGCCTTTTGGAGTAAACTATAAAGATTGCACACAGAATGCACATAATTTTATAATATTCTCTGTCTCAAACCCCCAAAAAGGAGGTTAAGTTGACATTTTTCCTAATTTTGAACAAGTTGTAAGAAATATAGTTTCAAACCCACTAACCTTTTTTTACAGGGGATATTAGTTTTACAGGTATATGCGAATATTATTAACAGGCGCAACAGGTATGGTTGGCAGTGAGGTGGTTCGTCAGGCTATATTGCAAGATGAAGTATCAGAAATTATAGTATTGTAGAGAAGGCCTTTGGACCTTAACCACCCAAAATTAAAGGTGATCATTCGCAGCGATTTTCTGAATTACAGCGGATTAGAGCATGAATTCCAAAAATGTGATTCCTGCATTTGGTGTCTGGGTGTTCCTCAATCTCGTGTATCGGCGGAAGAATATCATACAATTACCTGTAGTTACACGATAGAAACAGCTAAGTTTTTGCGGGCAGTTAATCCTAATATCTCTTTTGTTTTTATGAGTGGAGGAGGGGCTGATTCCAAAGAAACAAGCAGACTATTATTTGCGCGTGAAAAAGGGAAAACAGAAAATGAATTAAAACGGATTTTCACCCGTAATTTAGTGATCGTTCGCCAGGGCGGAATAAATCCTGTTATAAAACCCAAAAATGTTCCTTTTTATTATAAACTTTTTTATCCCTTTTTTCCCCTTTTAAAATTCACCTTACCAAATTCTGTCATCTCATCAGTAGAATTATCCCGGGTTCTGCTATTCCTCGTCAAAAATGGGTCTTCAAAAATTATGATGGAAAATACAGATTTAAATAAGTTATTTAATAATCTATCTTGAATTAAAAGTTTTCAATAACTACTAGTTTATTTGCCTTTCTTTGGACCTATTACCTGGTATATGTTTGATTTAAATTTGAAGATAGAAAGAATTTTGAAGATGTAAAAGTTTCAATTAAAATTCCAGTCCTTTTTTCAATCTTACCACACCTTCCTTTTATCACCTCCTCCAATTCCCTGTCAACTTCTCCGCCAACCCCTGCATCTCCTCCAATTTTTTCCTCATCCATAATATATCTACAACAGGTTTTGTGTTATTAAATTCGTCGATGATATCTTTTAAATTATTTTTGGGGTTTAATTTCCATTTATACAATTTAGATGAAAGTTTGATCATATTATTATACCCGGATTTTTGATATCCGGGAATAAGATTGTTGCGTTTAATATAAATTTTAAATGCTTCAACAAGTGAAAAAAGTGCATCTGTTTCCTCTAATTCAAAATAGGTTTTAAGCAAAAGTGATTTCGAATCGAGGTGATAATAAAAGTCGGTGAATTCGACAGAACGCAACAGGGTAAGCACTTCATCGTAATTTTTTTGGAAGAAATGATAATAGGCCATATTAAATGTAAAAGCATTCTGACGTATGGCCGGATCCAGATGTTCATTGTATTTAATGATAAAGTGTTTCACCCATTCAAATTCGTTAATGCGAAGTCCGAGGTAAACAATATTTTTATAATCGAACTGCGACAAATAATTTTCTTTGAAAATGATCCTGTCTTTTAACATAACCTTATAGAGATCGAACAATTCGCGTATATATTCAATATCTCCGTGGTTGATCTTTCTGATACAATAATTTTTTGCATAAACATACATCTCAAAAATTTCTTCCTTTGAAAATAATTGATGATGTTCTTTTAGCAGATCTAAAAGATTGAGATAATGGATTTTATTTTCCGGCTCTGTAAGTGTTAATATGATATTGTAATAAATTTTTGCAGAGGGAACATAATCCAGCGGATTGTGCCTTATATGATTCATGATCTCATCATACAAGAACAATTTATAATTAATTGCAACTACGTTTTTATTATTAATGATCTCTGCGGAATATCGCATCTTATTCAGGATATAATATTTATCCAGATTGTCAACAACCTGTTGCAAATTTGTTTCATGAAGATGCTCACGCCGGTCTGACATGAAACGATATTTATCCTCCTCAATCAAATATTCGTAAAATGCATGACTAACATCCCGGCGCGGTTGTTCTTTTAATGACTTTTCTGCGAGTTTAAGCGTATTTAAAAATGCTTTGTCGAGACGCCGAATTCGATAGGTATATAATAGTAAATGATACTTAAAAATCTGTTCTTCGGATATAGCTTTAAAACAGAGATATTCTTCCAAATGTTTGGTGAGATCCGTCATAAGGTATCGGAGTTTCTGCTCGTCAAAAACTTCCTCTTTAAAAATCAGCTTATAAAGTAAACTTCTTTCTAGATTTGGGTGTTCATAAGTTGGATGCCAAGCCTTAATTGTATCGAAGGCATGTATTATGGTTTGGTTTTTGTTAAAAAAGGGGGAACGGAGGTAGTCGTCAAAAAGGCGGACTTCCTGATTGGTAAGTGTTCTTAAAATGACTATTGCCTTATTTTGGAACATAAATAAATTGGGCTAAATTTAAACAAAGGATTCGAAGTTCACAGAGGATTAACAGTTTATTTAACCGATATAAAACAGGGGGAATTGGCAATATTAAATATTAAGTTATTGATTATCAGTAATTTATATATTATAAAAATGGTTAAAATTTTATTTATATTCCGATAAATTAGTATATTTGTCTTTAATAACTGCTTTTGGAGCATCTAATTTTAGAACTAATTAAGAATTGAAACGTATAGCGTAACAAAGTTGACCGAAATTTACGATTATGAAAAAACTTATCTTATCCGCCATGTTACTCGCTTTATCAGCGGTAATTTTTGCACAAAGCTCGAGAATAAGATCAGAGGACTCAAATGTTCCCGAGATTGATAATCTAAGTGGTTTGAAACCCGACGGTGAGGACCTCGAATCTGACTATGTAGTTACTGGATTATCGGATAATTCGGCGCAAAACGGTTCAACGGGAATAGGAAACGAAGAAAATCCTGCAAAATCAATTGGAAAAGGCGAAATAAATACCGAAACCATCAGATCTATCGCTAATACAGAGGTTTATCCGAATCCAGCCACCGATTTCATTACAATAAGCACTGAAATGGAAATAGGCACAATAAGAATACTCAATTTATTAGGTCAGGAAATGTCAAATTATACTTTTACCGGTAAAACAACTGCACTGGATATCAGCGAACTTAAGGAAGGCATTTACTTTATAAGTGTTGAATCCGGTTCTGAGAAAATAGTTAAAAAAATAAAGGTATTATATTAATTTTTAGGGGTTAAATCAAGCAGAAACCTCTCCTATAAACAGGAGAGGTTTTTTGTTGCCCTTATTTGAAGGGAGTACCGATAAGAGGACATTTTTGTCATGGAATATTCATTTAACAAATCTAAAATATCAGTAACAGCAACACTTTTGGTTAAATAAGCTATTGTTATCTTAAGAAATAGTGATTGATAACCCTATCGATTTTGTACTTGGCTATGGTTTTTAAGGGCGGTAATTTGGCACTATAAAACCAGAAAGTCTATGAAAAAGTTAACCGGATCCATGCTACTCGCACTCGTTTTGTTTGTGCATGTAGTTATAACAGTAGCGGCTGAAGAAACCTATACTTTTTCTTCTTCCGATTATGATAATGCTGCTGCTCTGAGAATGAGCGACAATGCAGTTGCACCTAAATCAGCTGTATTTACAAGTACAAGCTCAGCACAGGGAGCGTCTTCCATGACCCAATTCGGATTGTTTTCTATAGAAGAATAATACTATACAACTTTTTGTCTTCACAAATTCTGCGGAACAATTATTCCTATTCACAATAAACGTATCTTTGGATTGGCTCAAATTTAACGATGCGTATATTATTTCTACTATCCTTCATTCTGATCATTAAAAGTGCACAGACTCAAATTGTGGATAGTGTTATTCAATTTTCAGGGATAACAATGTCGAGCGATAGCCTAATGGCAATTCCTTATACTAATATAGTTTCATTGCGAAATGGAAATGGAACAACCTGTAATTACAACGGTTTCTTTTCTTTTGTTGCCGAAAAAGGGGATAGTGTTAAGTTTACTGCGGTTGGGTATAAGGATGAGATTTTTGTTATTCCCCAAAATTTAGCGGATAACAAATACTCCGTAATTCAATTAATGACAAAGGATACTATTTTTTTGGCCGAAACAATTATTTATCCCTGGCCCTCAAAAGAAGACTTTAAAAATGCATTCCTTTCCTATAATATTCCGGACGATTATTACGAGACTGCCCGAAAAAACCTAGAACGCGAACAATTAAAAGAACTCGGTGAAGCAATGGCAATGGACGCAGATATGAATGCCGATTACCAAACTAAACAACTCGCTCAAAAGATCTACTACGCAGGTCAATATCCTCCAATGCGCATATTTGACCTATTCGCCTGGAAAGAATTTATCGAAGCCTGGAAAAGGGGAGATTATAAGAAAGAGGAATAAAAAGTAATTGATAATGGAACAGCCGAAATGTAAGAATGTACCAATGTAAGAATGTACCAATGAACAGCCGAAATGTATTAATGTACCAATGTACCAATGAACAGCCGGGCACTATTCAATTATCAAATTACCAGATTAACAAATTATCAAATACATTCTCCCTTCTCAATTCTCAATTAATTCCATTTCCTTTATCAAATTTCCCGCACCACCAAATTTATCAATGATAAAAAGTGTGTAGCGGATATCAAGGGAAATATTTCTGCAGCGGTCGGGATCGAACATAATATCACTCATAGTGCCTTCCCAAACGCGGTCGTAGTTGATGCCTATCAATTGGCCGTAAGCATTAATTACCGGACTTCCTGAATTACCACCTGTGGTGTGATTTGTTGCAATAAAAGCGATTGGAAGTTCTCCTTTTTTATTCGCGTATCTGCCGAAATCATTTTTTTCCATTAAGGAAATTAATTTCTCGGGCATATCAAATTCTTCATCATTCGGTATATATTTTTCTTCGATTCCCTTATCTGTTGTCTGATAGGTATAATACACAGCGTCCTTAGCAACATATCCTTTAACATTCCCGTAAGTAACGCGCAATGTGGAATTTGCATCCGGATAAAATTCCTCCTTGGGTTCCATTTCGCGCTGTGCTTGCATGTATTGTCGCATTAAAACATTTATCTGAATGGCCAAGGGATTTACTTTTGTTTTTAATTGTTCCTCATAATATTTTGTCACCTCTTCATATAATTTATACGCGGGATCATTCATTAATTTATTTCCTTTCTTTTTATTGAATCCATTAAGTAGTTTGTTTAATTTATTTACCTCTGCGAATGCCGATTTGTTATAAATTGTTGTTGTCCACTCTGTAAAATTATTATTGTATTTAGCAAGTTGCTCTTTAAAATAAGGAGATTGCAAATCCTTTGACACTTTTTCTGAATATATCTTCATCATTGCGGCAAACATTTCCCTATCGATCTTTTTCGAATAATTTTTATAAAAACCTGCTGTATTTCCCTGTAATTTTGTAGCTTCCTTTTGCAAAACATCATAGGAAATTGTATCACTGCGTATCATATTCATAAATTTTCTAAACCCTCCAGAAAAATTCAGGAGTTCCACAGCATAAAATGCCTCAGAGGTATAATCCACAAGCTCGGAATAGGTTTTGTACGAATCATAAACCTCAGAAAATTCAGATAATAGATTTCTGTATTCCTTTCCCTCATGTGTGTTTGCCCATTGTTGAAATTGCTTTTCGTATTGCTGTTTTTTTTCTACTGCATCGTTTAATTTTAATCCTGTCATTTCGCCCTTCCATTTTTTATATGCATTTGCAAGCCCTTTTGCTTTAGATGCATATTGCAGGGTTACGGTATCGTTGTTCGACATATATCTGTTCATTATTTCCAAACGCATATCCCTGCAAGCTATTCTATTTGGATTTGTAGTATTTATTGTGAGGTCAACTGCATAAGAAGTTAAATATTCCTGTGTACGCCCGGGAAATCCATAAACCATAGTAAAATCATTTTCTTCCACTCCCTTTAATGAAATTGGAAATGAATATCTCGGGATAAAAGGAATATTTTTTTCATCGTAGGCAGCAGGTTTATTTTCTGCATTTGCATAAATACGAAACATGCTGAAATCGCCTGTATGTCTCGGCCACACCCAGTTGTCAGTTTCTCCGCCAAAATTCCCAACACTTGCCGGAGGAGTTCCTACTAATCGGATGTCAGTGAATACCTCGGTAACAAATAAATAAAATTCATTTCCATAATAAAATGATCTGACTGTTGCATCGTAGTGAGTGCCCTTTTCAAATTGTGCTTCCAAGCGGGTGGATAATTGCCCTATAATTGAATTTCTTGTACCCTCGTCCATCGCGCTAGTCAAATAAGGGAGAATACTATCAGTTACATTATGCATACTGATGATAAATGTAACGGAAAGACCTGGACAGGGTTTTTCTTCATTTTTATTTTTTGCCCAAAAACCATCTTTCAAATAATTATTTTCTACAGAACTCAATGCATTAATTGTTGAAAATCCGCAGTGGTGATTGGTAATTATTAATCCCTGCTTAGAAATTACCTCACCCGTACATCCACCTCCAAATAATACAACAGCGTCTTTCATGCTGCTTTTATTCACTGAATAAATATCTTCTGCAGTCAACTTAAATCCGCGAGCCTGCATATCCGCAATATTTAATTGTTCCAGTAAAATTGGAATCCACATCCCTTCATCAGCCCTGACAAAGGTTGACATCAAAATAAATTGTAGCAGTATTATCGATTTTTTCATATTAATTTGTTATTTATTTAGATCTGATTATCATTTCATTAAATTCGTTTACTTTAATTCCTTCGTTTCATTTATAATCCTCCCGCACCGGATAAAAAACATCTATGATCTTACAATTTGTCAAAGCTTTTGCTTTATGGGGAACAGGACCCGGAATTAAAGCAAAAGTTCCAAAATCCAAAATACGGGTGTTGCCATCTATGGTGAGTTCGAGTTTCCCTTCTATCACATTTGCCATCATTTCGTGAACATGGCTGTGTAACGGTATTTCTGCACCTTCCTTTGCTTCCCAATAGGCATTACTCATTTTTTCAGAATGAATAAATTTTCCAAAAAAACCGGAACCAATTTCCCTTGAAACCCTAGTAGTGGTGTCTACAAAATTTTCCATCTTGCGAAGATATTTGGTCTTTACCTATATTTCTACTAAATATTGTTAAACCACAAAGGTTTTGAATAAATACAGTTTGATTAATTCTTGCAAATGAATCAAACCTATCTCTCCGATTGCAGTTTTTTTGTCAGTTTTTCTTCCTGATTTTTTCCTTTGCCAAACTATGCTTAATTTTAAGTAAATTTTGATAAAAACATGAAATATTTTTCCTTTTTACTCCTCACATTTTCCATCACAACCACACTAACAGCACAAATTACGCACCCAGGTAAGGAGCCTTGGCCGGTTATGGACGAGTCTCCAAATTACTTTGAGATCCGCGAACAGTATCTGGAACATCTGAACACGATGGATATCGAAAGCGGTCTTTTAGGTCTGGATATGCAATCAGATAACCTTCGTACAAAATTCATGCGTTGGGATTATATGATGAGCACCAGGGTAGATGCAGCCGGAAATTTTCCTGATCCCTACACTCCCTTTAGGGAATTGGAAAAATATAAAAGCACCCATCCTGATATATATACAGCCGGTTCACGTGCTGCATCCTGGGAGCCTATGGGCACTGCAGAAGTTCCCGGCAATGGCGGAGGAGTTGGCAGAATGAATTGCCTCTATTTTGATCCGGTTGATCACAATATATTATATGCAGGCACAGCAGGTGGTGGACTCTGGAAATCACCCGATGGCGGTGGAACCTGGTTGCCACTTACCGATCAATTGCCTGTTACAAGTATAGCAGATGTGGCTGTTGATCCCGATAATACGGATATTATATATGTTGCTACAGGTGACGGTTATGCCTATGAAATAACCTGGCAACCTGATAATGATTTTTGGGGAGGAGTATATAGTGCCGGAATTTTAAAATCAACAGATGGTGGGTTTACTTGGAATCCAACAGGATTAAGTTATATGCAAGATCAACTCGCAGTTGTTCAGCGTATTATTATTCATCCTGAAAATACAAATGTATTGATTGCTGCTACTCGCGAAGGAATATATAGAACAGATAACGGCGGTGATACCTGGACTTTGGTAAACGCAGCGCATTGTTATGATTTTGCATTTAATACCAGCAACAATGATATTATTTATGCTGTAGGAGATAGAGATGTTCTAAAGTCAGAGGATGCAGGAATTTCGTGGACCGTAATTCAAAACGATCTCGCAGAATACGATGATCGTATGTCTATTGAAACAACTGCTGCAGATCCTGATATGATTTATATATTTGCAGTTTCCGCAGAAATATTTATCAGTGATAATGCAGGTGTTTCTTTTTCTAATGGAGCCTCGCCAGCCGGTGTGAATTCTTATTATGGATATTATGATAATGTACTGGAAGTTTCTGATGTAAATGCAAGCTTATTATTTACCGGTGGATTAGATATTGCAAGATCCACCAATGGTGCAAATACCTGGCAAAAAAAATCATCCTGGGATGCCTGGCCTGCATCAAATTACGTGCATGCTGATCAAAAAGTAATTCTTTGTGATCCATTGGATGAACTAATATTATATGCAGGTAATGATGGAGGTATTTTTAAATCAATAGATAAAGGACAAACATGGACTGATATTTCCGATGGATTGAGAATTGCACAACCCTATAGAATTTCCAGTTCATTTACTAATCCTGAAATTGTATTAAGCGGTTGGCAAGACAATGGTTGTAATTTATGGAATGGAGTTAATTGGAAAAGAGTGCAAGGCGGAGATGGTATGGAAGTTATTATTGACTATACCGATTCTGATCGAATTTACGCTGCTTATCAATATGGTTATGTAAACAGATCTACTGATGGTGGCGACAGTTGGACCTATCTTCCTGTTGATGGCGGAGGGTGGGTTACACCTTATGTAATGGATCCCATCAATCATCTGGTGATGTATTATGGAAACGGTTCGGGGGGAATACAAAAATCGACGAATGGAGGAACAACTTGGGCGGATAAACCTTCTAATTTAGGTGGGGAAGTTTTTGCAATTGCTGTTTCACCTGCGGATAATAATTATATATATGCGTGTGCATTGCAAACATTAAAAGTTTCGGATGATGCTGGTGATTCATGGACAAATATTACTACCGGATTACCAACTTCAGGAATTGGATTTAATTATATCGCAGTAAGTGATGAAGACCCTCAACATGTTTGGATTGCATTAAGTGGTTATGATGATGGAAATAAAGTGTATTTTTCTGATAATGCAGGTGCAACATGGACGAATATTTCAGGCACGCTTCCAAATGTTCCTGTAAATGCAATTGTTTACGAAAATGTAAGTGATGATAACCGATTATATATTGGAACCGATATTGGTGTATTTACAAAAGATGATTTAGATGCTGACTGGGAGCCATATATGACTGGTTTGCCAAATGTAATGATACACGAATTGGAAATAAATTATGCAAATAATAAATTGGTTGCAGCAACTTATGGAAGAGGAATTTGGAGAAGCGATCTTTTTGAATTTGTTACACCAACAATTTCTATTGATGTAATAGAATCGGAATATTGTCCGGATGAAGATCTGAATATTTCTTATTCTGCTACCGGAACATTTTTACCGGGTAATATTTTTACAACACAATTAAGTGATGTTTCCGGAAGTTTTTCCTCACCTGTTAATATAGGTTCCATTACTTCCATTGCACTTACCGGAGTTATTTCTTGCATAATTCCTGCAACATCTGATTCAGGTGCAGGTTACAGGATGCGCGTTGTATCTTCTTCTCCTGCAGTATTAGGAATAGATAATGGAACTGATATTACTATTACCTGTGAAATTCCATCAGGTTTAAATAATATCATAGTTACTTCAACAACGGCAACTTTGGAATGGGCTGCAGCAAATTGCGCAGATGGATACACACTTCAATACAAACCTGTTTCAGAACCTGATTGGATTTTGGTAACCACAACAGATCCAACAGCAGTGTTAACAGGTCTTATCCCAAATACATTATATGAATGGGCAGTAAGCAATACATGCGTAACATCGCCACTTGTTGAAACAGATTTCAGCGCCACGGAGGAATTTACAACAGCTCAAAGCAGTTTGGAAGAAATATTGGGATTAAATGGATTTAATGTTTATCCTAATCCATTTAATATTTCAACGAGCATACAATTCACAATAACACAAGAACAGCAAATTACTATTGAGTTAGTTGATATAACCGGAAAAATAGTTCGCCAGATAAATTCTGGAAAATTATCTGCCGGATTTCATTCTTTTGAAATTGAAAGAAAAGAATTGAGTAAAGGCGTTTATACGCTACAATTTATTTCGGGAGAAAATGCTGCCGGGATAAATCTGATCGTAGATTAAATATTATTAAAAGATCCCATCGGATCATTAAAAATCATTTGTAGAGACGTTATGTTTTATGTCTTTGCAAATGATGTTTTTTAGAACATGGAAATGCAGTCGCAGTCGCTGTCATACTATGTTAAAATTGGTCACGGTCACAGCGACAGTTGCGGTTGTTAAAAAATCGAACATTTTTCAACTCAGAACATTTTGCAGCTATAAGAAGTTGGCGATTTCAAAGCACTATTAATAAGAGCATAATTTAGGTCTTATATTAAAAATATTTTGTATATCTGTACATGCAAAAAACAAGGGGGAGTAAAGATGTACAAGAATCAACACGATTAAAGGTGTGTAGCTACTTAAAAAAGAAGTTAGGAACGCAAAATCAAGCTGCAGAAATATTTGAAATAAGCATAAGAAGCGTAAACAGGATTTGGGCTAATTACAAAGTAAAAGGTAGTAGAGGATTACAAAGCA
>CAZXBG010000072.1:0-10211 GCA_964638865.1 uncultured Chitinophagales bacterium
ATTACTCATTACTCATTACTCATTACTCATTACTCATTACTCATTACTCATTACATTCGGCTATCGTGTATCTACTCACCATTCACCCGATACCCCTCTAAAATATACACTGATCCCCATGCTTCCGCAACCAGCTTTCGGCTAATTCGTAGCCGGGCATTGCTCTTTCCACCTGTTTCCAAAAACGGTCGCTGTGGTTGTGTTCTACAAGATGAGCGAGTTCGTGAATTAAAATGTAATCAATCACTTCCGGTGGCGCAAATAATAAACGAATAGAGATATTAATATTGCCATCCCAGGAACAACTTCCCCAGTTGCTAATACTATCGCGCAGCCGCAATTTTTTTATTGGTTTTTGAAAATGCATGTCGTTTAATATTTGCACACGTTGCGCTATTGCCGGTTGAAAATGATTGCCTATTAATCTGCCAACCAAATACGTTTTGTGTTTTTGCTCTTGTGCGGGCAACATGCCTTCGGAGAGTAATAGGATGATGATACCATTTTTTAATTCTCCGCTGCTTGCATTCTTTTTTGGCGTATAATTAATGCGGATTAAAAATTCCTGTCCCATTACTTTTAAAGTATCACCGTGGTGATACTGCCGGTATAATGGTGGTTTTTTGTGTAGCTCATGTTTGGCAATATATTTTTTTGCCCAATCGAGCAATTGCATTTCCTGATGCAATTTTTCGGTTTCATTTAAGTATTTCGATATCCTGATATGTATACCTTTATGGCCAATACTTGCTCTGCAATTGTTGCGCATTTCATGATAAACAAATACCCGAAATTCTTTTTCACCAACAAGAATGATCTCCTGTTTGAAAAGAATGGATTTTTTATTTTTAAGTAGAAGGGGCATTATCGTTTAACTAAAACTACTTTTTATAATGAAAAATTTGCCGCGTAAAAGACGCAAAAATTCGCAAAGGAAAAATAGGAGGTATATCTGCATTTTAGCTATGCGCTTCTGCAGTATAACAATTAACGAAATAAACATGATCGTTATCTATTAATAACTTTCGTACTTTTTTAGTTCCGATTGAATTTCATCTAACTTTTTTTGTTGGGTGGCTATTTCCGCTTTTTTATCGTCCTGATTTTTACCGTTTGTTTCCAGATCAGATTTTGCTTTTTTAATGGATTCTTCCCAATCTGTTATCTGGTCGTTTAATTGTTTGTTCTTTTTTTCTAAAGATGTTTGTTCATCATTTCTTTGATCCAATATTTTTTGTTCTGCGTTTACTTTTTCCTCTATGGCGATCTTTTCGATGCGAAAGGCAAATTTTTGCATGAGCGTTTCGCATGCTTTTACTTTATCCGGATTGGTAGTAGAAGAAACAAAAGCTCCGTTTACCTCAAAAAATCCGGTTACAATTAATTCGTCTTTTTCAGCAGTGAATAAAAAATAAATATTGGAAGGGTTTTCACTTAATGTTGGAGCAGTAATGTTTGTCGCTTTAAATTCATGTTTTCCGGTTTCATCCACTGCTACTTTTTTTTGTATGTCGTTAAGCCAAATCTTTAGCGCTTTGATAACATCTTTCTCGCTTTTATCACCGAGACTAACTGCATATCCGGTTCTTTCTCCCATACTTAATGCAGTAACTACTTCTTTTACTTCTACTTTCGTTTGTCCAAAAATTGTTGAACCTGTCAATATTAACAGTGTAAAAATGGATAATTGTAAATATTTCATCATCGATCTTTTATAGGGTTAATTAAATTTTTTTCGTTTGCTCAAATATTATACCTAAAGCTGTCACAATATTATTCTGGTCAAAATTAATCAGTTATAAACAAATGAAAGGAAGAACGGATGGGAATAGCCGGGAAGGCGGGAAGTGCGGGAAGAAAACGGGAAGAAAATTTTCGGGAATCAGCTAGTCCTTGCGTCTTCTAAAAGCTGTATAGGGTTACTTCAGTGTGAATAAAAGAATGTTCCCTTTCAGATATATTTCTATTTTTGGAAAAGAAATGAAATAGTATGCTAAAAAAATTATTTATCGCATGTTTAATTACTTCAACGGGAATAAGCCTGTCAGCGCAGGTGGAAGAGTCTTCTTTTGGTGCAACAGGGCGCGGTGGAACGGCAACATCCTTCGTAACTGACTATCAGGCAATTGGCATCAATCCGGCAAACCTGGGTTTTGATACCGATTTTCATATTGCTCTGGGAATTGGGGAATTTGGTTATGGATTCTATTCTGAAGCACTTGCAAAAAAAGATGTAAGAAACATACTTTTTAATAATGAAGATACCATTGGCACGGCAGAACAAGAATTGCTTGCACGCGAATTTTTAAACGAAGGTTTTAATGTGAACATTGATGTTATGCCTGTTGGTTTGAGTTTTGAAATCCCCAAATTTGGAACTATCGGTTTGAGTATAAAAGCAAATGTTGCTTACAGAACAAAATTTGCAGGGGAAGCGGCGAATATCATTTTTGAAGGATATAATTATGCAGAGTATTTTGACACGATCATTTTCGAAGACGGAACTTTATCCGGTGTTGCGTACGAACCTTTGAGTTTATCCGAATTATTTAAAGACACCGAAATTTCACTCAGTGTAAATTCGGAATTTAATTTGGCTTATGGAAGAAAAATATTGGGTGATGATGAAACTTTTGCTCTGTATGGCGGTGCGGGAATTAAATATATTCTCGGATTTGCCTACCTCGATATTTCGTCTGCGGATGGGAATCTAACAGGAATAAGTGCTTTAGGTCTTGACATATTGGATGTGAATACCTTAAATACGCCATTCCCAATTACAAGTTCAGGCGCCGAACCTGTTGGAAGTGGAGTGGGATTTGATCTCGGGATAAGTGCTAAGGCAGGAAAAATATTAACACTTGGTTTAGCAATTACCGACATCGGTAAAATGACCTACGATGCAAATGTTTTAGTGATAAATGATTTTGTAATGGATACCGTTTCTTTCAGTGGTGTTAATACTACCGATCCACTTGAATTGGTTAGTCAGATTTTTGAGGATGAAAATTTAATTCAATACACACCTGAATCTCAATTTGATGTGAGTTTACCTACCAAAGTGCGACTAGGCGGATCGTTAGAAGTAAGTGATATTTTTAATATTGGTGTTGATGCAGTTTTTCCGGTTAATAGTGTTGCCGGTTCTTTAGAAACCCCGGTTTTGGGACTTGGCGGTGAAATTACTGTTTTTAAAGTACTGAAATTATCCGCTGGATTATCTACCGGTGGTGGTTATTATTATAATATTCCTGCCGGTGTAGGCTTAGATTTAAAATTTTGGGAAATTGGCGTTGCTACGCGCGATGTAATGACCTGGTTTGGTGAAGCAAGTCCTACAGTTTCATTTGCAGCCGGATTTCTGCGATTCAAGATTTAATCATTCGAGTATTTTGTAGATTTTTTTAACATCTTCCCGCGAACAGGAATTATAGTGCCACCATTCCGAAGGCAATTGAATAAAACCGGCTTTTACCATAACATCTCGCAATATTTTTCTGTTTTGTATTTGTATTTCTGTAAGTGTTCCGTTTGCCAATAAAATATTTTCCAATTGTGGTTCTGCTGCTTCACCAAAAAAATCGTAAGGCGTTCCCATATCCAATGCTTCCCCTTTTTTATTTCCGATGGTAATATCAACAGCGGCTCCGTAACTATGTAAAGAACCATTTTTAGGGTTGGATACATACTTGCTTTTTTCAGGATAATTTTCCTGCACAATATCCCACATTTTTTGTTGCACACTAACAGGTCGTGTTGCATCATATATGATAAAAGTTAAGGAGCTGTCTTTGGTTATTAAATATTGATATGCTTTTTGCAATTTAATTAAAACATCCGGTTGTAAATAGGCATTTTCCAATGTTCCGTAAACATCTGTGTTTAAAAAATTATCGGTAGTTGAATATTTAAGTTCTACTATAATTCCGGGTTCTTTTTCCTGCACATTCATTAAACCTGCATTTATCATTTGTTTTTCCAGTGCAGATATTTCAATAACTTTTGTTTCTCCTTTTATTGGCACATCAGCAGTTTTTTCTTCCTTGATTTGACAAGAACAACCCAAAGTAATAAATAATAATATGCTGATGCAATTCCACTTCATGATGCTAAGGTAAATGAAAAGGGGTTATTCCGAATTGCGGTTGGTGAGAAACCCCAACCTCGACGTAATGCCGTGGTTGGGGTTTCTCACCAACCACTTAGGGCACAATGCTTCACTTTATAGAAAACCCATCCGCGGCGTAATGCCGTGGTTGGTGTTTCGTAATGCCGTGGTTGGTGTTTCTCACCAACCACTTGGGGGAAACACCATCCACGGTGCACAATACTTTTCAATTTGCTTTTATTTTTGGATTTCTAAGGCTACCTTTGCGGCGGATTTTAAAAACACCTGTAGTGAAGCTAGTTAACACCGTTTTTCTTACCTTTTTAAGTATTGTAGCCATTGGTATTTCTGATGTTTCGGCATCGGGCAGTGAAGGTGCCTACGACCCTAAGGAATTTGCCATGCATCACGTTGCGGATGCACATGAATGGCATATAGTAGGAAATGTAACTATCCCACTGCCTTGCATTGTGATCCATAACGGCGTTAGTTTTTTTATGAGCAATAAAATGCCGGATGTGCACCATGAGACCAAAGAAATACAGGTTATGCAGCCGATTTCAGATAGCCTTGGTCACGATGCCGACCACCATACTTTAGGTTTGATAGGCAACGATCACGGACATACGCAGGAAACCTATAAAGGGTTTTATTATAACGAAAGCGGTAAAATAGTGCATGAAGATGGTGCATTTGTGTTAGATATTTCTATTACTAAAAATGTAGCCACCCTTCTTATTGTTTCCTTTATAATGATATTCGTTTTCACTTCTGTTGCAAAAGCTTATCGCAAAAGAGAAGGTCAGGCGCCAAAAGGTTTACAAAGTTTTATGGAACCTCTCATCCTATTTGTTCGCGACGAGGTGGTGAAACCAAATCTTGGAAACAAAACAGATCGTTATCTTCCTTTTATGTTAACGGTATTCTTTTTTATCTGGATATCGAATATGCTTGGTTTGATACCATTTATTGCTAACCCAAACCTTACCGGAAATATAGCGGTAACTGCTGCCCTAGCACTGATGGTATTCATAATGACCAATTTGCACGCAAATAAATATTACTGGGGACATATATTTAATCCGCCGGGAGTACCTGGCTGGGTAAAGTTTATTTTAGTGCCAATTGAATTTTTAGGAATATTTATTAAGCCTGTTGCATTAATGATACGTCTTTTTGCAAACATCACCGCAGGCCATATTATTATAATAAGTTTGGTTGGATTGATATTTATTTTCGGAAAAGCCGGAGAGAGTTTAGGTGCAGGTTTAGGTGCATCTATCGTAGCTATTCCATTTGCAATTTTTATGAGTTTTCTGGAATTGCTGGTTGCATTTTTACAGGCATTTATTTTCACAATGTTAAGTGCTTTATTTATTTCATTGGCGCAGGAAGAACACCACGATCCTGCTGCCGATGCACATCATTAATTATTATTTAATCAATTATAAAAAACAGTAACATGGATTTATTAACTATTATGCAAGCAGCTGAAGGCGGTGTTAAAGGTATCGCAGCAATCGGTGCAGGATTGGCAGCTATCGGAGCTGGTATCGGCGTAGGTCGTATCGGTGGTAGCGCTCTTGAATCAATGGCTCGTCAACCTGAAATGTTAGGTGATATCAGAACTAACATGATCATTGCAGCGGCTTTGGTGGAAGGAGTTGCTCTTTTCGCTGTGGTTATTGCCCTTTTACAAGGGTGATCAAAAATATTTTTCGGTGGCAACGGTTGGTTGCTGCCGAAAAATTAATTCCTTTTCAATTTGGTAATTGACAATTTATTAATTTGTAGTTCAATTACCAAATTACCAAATTAAAAAACTATCAAATGGTAATACTAGGTTCTTTCGACATTGTAACGCCTGATCCGGGTTTATTTATCTGGACAGTTGTTGTATTTCTTGTGGTTTTATGGGTGCTGAATAAATATGCTTTCGGACCAATTAAAGCATCTTTGAAAAAACGCGAAGATGGTATTACAGAATCGCTACATCAGGCACAAAAAGCCCGTGAAGAAATGAGTCACATGAAGGCTGATAACGAACGCATTTTAAATGAAGCCCGTGAAGAAAGAAGCAAAATGTTGCGTGAGGCCAAAGAAGCAAAAGATATGCTCATTTCAGAAGCACGGGAAAAAGCAAATGTGGAATACAATCGTATTGTAGAAGAAGCTAAACAAGCTATCAATAATCAGAAAATGGCAGCTTTAATTGAGATCAAAAATAATGTTGGAAACATGGTGCTGGAAGTGAGCGAAAAAATTCTGAAAAGAGAATTGGATAATAAAGCAGAACAGGAAAAATATATCAAACAACTCGTTGACGAAATTAAAGTGAATTAATTACGATGTCATCAACAAAACTCGCATACCGTTACGCAAAATCTATCATCGACCTGGCTCTTGAAAAAGGGAAATTGGAAGAGGTTACCAATGATATGCGTTTATTAAATGAAACCACCGATAAGGTGCGTGAATTTTATTTGATGCTGAAAAGCCCTATCGTTACTGGAGATAAAAAAATGGAAGTAACTAAACTGATATTCCATGGAAAAATTACAGATATCACAGAAAATTTCATGAATATTTTGATGCGCAAAAATCGCGAATCGCATCTTCCTGAAATTATTGATTCTTTTATTCATCAATACAACGCGTTAAAAGGAATTACACCTGTTATAATCACTTCCGCAACGGAACTTTCGAAAGATGCAATTGATGAAGTACTCAATAAATTAAAACAAACCGCCCATCTTCAAACTATTCAATTACAGACAAAAGTGGATGCTGATCTTGTAGGTGGATATATTTTACAGTGGGAAGATAAATTGATCGACAACAGCATACGCAGAGGATTAACAATATTAAAAGATGAGTTTGATAATAATGATTATGTTCGAAAATTTTAAAACATTTTCAATTTGTTAATTGACAATTGAATAATTGGGACATAAATTTTAAATCGGAGCAATCAATTAATAAATTGACAATTAATAAATTAACAAATAGCTACAATTAACAAATTACTAAATAAAAAATCATGGTAGACGTAAAACCTGACGAAATATCCGCGATTCTTCGCCAGCAGTTAAGCAACTTCAAAACAAGTTCTGAATTAGAAGAAGTTGGAACAGTGCTGCAGGTAGGTGATGGTATTGCCCGTATTTACGGATTAAACAATGCAAAATCCGGAGAACTCGTATCCTTTGAAAATGGCGTTCGCGCAATCGTATTGAACCTGGAAGAAGATAATGTGGGTGTGGTATTAATGGGAGCAAGCGACAATATTAAAGAAGGGGATACCGTGCGCCGCACAGGAAATATCGCGAGCATTAAAGTAGGCGAAAGCATGCTTGGTCGCGTTGTAAATGCATTGGGTGAACCTATTGATGGAAAAGGCCCTTTAAGTGGTGATCTTTATGAAATGCCATTGGAGAGAAAAGCTCCGGGGGTAATTTATCGTCAGCCGGTAAACGAACCTTTGCAAACAGGTTTGAAACCAATTGATGCCATGATCCCGATTGGAAGAGGTCAGCGTGAGTTGATCATCGGCGATCGTCAGACCGGAAAAACCGCAATTGCAATTGACACTATTATCAATCAAAGAGAATTTTATGAAGCTGGTAATCCTGTTTATTGTATTTATGTTGCCTGTGGACAAAAAAATTCAACCGTTGCACAAGTTGCAAAAACATTAACTGATCACGGCGCGATGGAGTATACCGTAATTGTTACGGCTTCTGCATCAGATCCTGCACCATTACAATTTTATGCGCCATTTGCGGGTGCTGCTATCGGAGAATTTTTCCGCGATACTGGACGCCCTGCATTAATTATTTATGATGATCTTTCGAAACAAGCTGTAGCTTATCGCGAGGTATCATTATTATTGCGTCGCCCACCGGGACGTGAAGCATACCCCGGAGATGTATTTTATTTGCACAGTCGTTTATTGGAACGCGCAGCTAAAATCATCAACAACGATCTTATCGCATCTCAAATGAATGATCTTCCTGATACCATTAAACATTTAGTAAAAGGTGGTGGATCATTAACTGCATTGCCAATTATTGAAACACAAGCCGGCGACGTTTCTGCATATATTCCTACTAACGTAATTTCCATTACCGATGGACAAATATTTTTGGAAACGAATTTATTTAACTCCGGAGTTCGTCCCGCAATTAACGTGGGTATCTCAGTAAGTAGAGTGGGTGGAAATGCGCAGATCAAATCGATGAAAAAAGTTGCCGGAACATTAAAATTGGATCAGGCACAATACCGCGAATTAGAGGCCTTCTCTAAATTCGGTTCCGACTTGGATGCTGCAACAATGGCAGTTTTAAATAAAGGAAAACGCAACGTGGAAATATTGAAACAAAAACAATATTCACCAATGTCGGTTGAAAAACAAATTGCAATTATTTATTTAGGAACCAGAGGTTTATTAACAGAAATTCCTGTAGAAAAAATAAAGCAGTTTGAAGATGCTTATGTTACTTACTTAGAGGCGCATAACAAAGAATTATTAAACGATCTTAAAGCAGGTAAATTAACAGACGAAATGACGGCTACCCTGGAAAGAATTGGCGCCGACATGAGTAAACAATATAAAACTGCATAACCATACATGTCAGGTAAATTAAAAGAAGTCCGCACCCGAATAACCTCTGTTACCAGCACACAGCAGATCACCAAAGCTATGAAAATGGTGAGTGCTGCCAAGTTGCGCAGAGCACAGGATGCAGTGGTGCAAATGCGTCCCTATGCTATGAAAATGGGCGAATTGCTCAGCAATATTGCAGGTGCTTCTCAGGGCGATGTTAAAATTGAATATGCCAAAGAGCGCGAAGTAAAAAATGTATTGATCGTTTTAATTACTTCCGACAAAGGTTTATGCGGCGCATTCAACGGAAACGTTGTTAAAGCTGCAAAAAGATTAATTGAAGAAAAGTATAGTCACCTCAATAATCAGAATATTAAATTGATGTTCATCGGGAAAAAGGCGCATGATGTGATGAAGCGCACAGCATATCCGCAGATACTCGATTTTAAAGAATTATTTCACAAGGTAAGTTTCGAAAATGTAACACGTGCAACAGATTATATTAAAGAGGGTTTTGTAAAAAAAGATTTTGATGAAGTAATGGTGATCTACAACCGTTTTAAAAATGCAGCAACACAGTTTTTAGAAACAGAACAATTTCTTCCAATCAAAAAAATAGAAAACAAAAACGAAAAGAAAACCAAGGCAGATTATATTTTCGATCCGGAAAAGGAAGCAATGATTGAAGAACTTGTTCCTAAAATATTAAATACTACATTCTACAGATATATTCTCGACAGCAATGCATCAGAACATGGTGCACGTATGACTGCCATGGACAAAGCATCTGATAACGCAAATGAATTATTAAAGGAATTAAAAATTTCTTACAACCGCGCGCGTCAGGCTGCAATTACCACAGAGTTAACCGAGATTGTTAGTGGGGCTGCGGCGTTGCAAGGAGCATAAAGGTGATTTTAAGTGTCGGGTCACGGGAAAACAAAGGGTGGGACTTTTTAAAATTTCGGATGAAAAAAGAGAGAACACCGATGACGCGGATTGAACGGATAAAAAGGATAAAAAAATGTTGAAAATGCAGATTAACAAATAATTAAAGCTTCCACTTTAACTGTTTCTACAACTAAAAGTCCCGAAGGGACGATACATCTTGTAACCACGGACTTTAGTGCGTGCGTAACGAAAAAAGGGACAAGGGTATCGGGACAAGGTACAAGGGAAAACAAACGGTTGGATTTAGTAAAATTTCTAAAAAATAATTAACACCGTAATTTGATAATATTAAAATGCCTATTATATTTTCCCCTGGAACGATAAACCTCCAATGTTACAAACTGCCTACTGCCACTGCCCACTAATTTTTGGACAGGAGTATCGGGACAAGGGACAGGGGAAAACAAAGGACGTGGGATATGGAAAATTTCGGATGAAAAAAGAGAGAACACCGATGACGCGGATTGAGCGGATAAAAAAAGATAAAAAAAGTTGAAAATGCAGATTAACAAATAATTAAAGCTTCCACTTTAACTGTTTCTACAA
>CAZXBG010000072.1:10311-19979 GCA_964638865.1 uncultured Chitinophagales bacterium
TTAACACCGTAATTTGATAATATTAAAATGCCTATTATATTTTCCCCTGGAACGAATAGGTTCCAATGTTACAAACTGCCACTGCCACTGCCCACGAACCATCAATACATCTCAAACTGAATTGTTTCAAATTGAGCACTCGTTGTGAATTTAATAAAATAAGTGCCGGTAGCAATCTCTCCGGGATATAACATTACGGAATTAATGGCTTCGTTGAGATAAATATTTTTAGAGTAAATGGTTTTTCCGGAAATATCAATTATTTCAAATTTGCCATTTCCTTCCATTGCCGATACGATGGAAATATTTAATTCACCACTAGCGGGATTTGCAGAATTTAATACAATAGAATTTGTATTTAGTTGCTCTGACCTTATCGCAATAATTCCGGAATAGGATAATGTACCATCAAGATCTTTTTCTTTTAAACGATAATAATTTATAGAGGGAGCCGGCTTAGAGTCTGTAAAACTATAATCAATCGCTTCATTGCTATTTCCTGCTGCCGGTAACGATCCTATTGCTTCAAAGGATAATCCGTCAAACGACCTTTCCATAATAAATAATTCACTGTTTTTTTCAGACGCCGTTGACCATTGTAAATAATTCATACCCTCTGCATGATATCCGTTGAAGGATGTTAAAGTGATGGGCAACAAACAAGGATTTGTTACAGTTACGTTATCCGTTATTACATTACCGCAAGCGTCAGTAACTGTTAAGGTAACAACAGTAACTCCAAGTGGATAAACATCGGTATCAGTTGCACCTGTGCCACCCGATGGTGACCAGGTATAGGAATAAGGCGGAACACCGTATAATACGTTAGCAGTAAAGGTTGCAGTTTGTGTTATACAATCTAATATAGTATAGGTATCCATACCAATTGCACCAATTACTGCGAGTGGTTCTATGGTATGACCTTCAATGGTAACATCAACTCTGATAATGCGAATACAATTTGAAGCGCAAGGAGTTGAGTTGCATGCATTTCGCAATAATCCAACTGTGAATGGAATATTATAGGATGCACACTGCGGAGTAAGACAAGTAACTAAGCCTGGTTGTGAAGGAGTAGTGGCTCCAAATACAGGAAGCGAATAAAAGTCACAGGCACCGGGAGGCGCACACACCCAATATTGGGTTGGATCGGTAGGACTTGTTCCACATGTAGTTGAAAAACGCGTAAATGATTTATCAATATAACATCTTTGCGCCACAGAAAGTCCACAAGTTCCTAAAACATCGCCATAAACTTGCCAATAAATAGTGGCATTTGTTAATGTGGCATTTGCCGGCGTTGTTACGTTCACAATATAATCACAAGTTGCATTAAAATTGGAGCCGGTTGTGCCGAGCCATAAGGTAGTAATAAATACAAGTGGGTCAATTGTTATTGGAAAAACTCTGGTTTCATTTTTTAAATATTCATTACTTACATAAAGCTGAATTTTATAATGATCACCATCAGTAATTATCTTATAGCCAGTTTTAAAAATATTCTTTTCCCCATTTCCGCTAGTATCTGAATCATAAATTACAGGTCGGGAAAATCGCACGTATTCTATTTCATATTGATCAACTAACAATAAATCTCCCTCCCAAATTCCATTTGTGTTAAAGGAGCCTTCATACTGATCATAAATAATAAACATGTTTTCCGGTAATTCAAGTTCATCTTCAAAAACAGTATATTTATCAGAGACATTAATTGAATTCAAATTATTTAAAATAAAATTTGTTTTTACACCCGATTCCTGATAGGTCATTTCCGTAGTGATACCATTCCATGTATTATTTATTCTGCAACCGTCATTTCCAACACTATTATTCGAAAAGATTGCATTTATCGGATCTGACGCATAAATTCCGTCAGTCGTATTTGCCGAAAAAATAGCAAGTGACCTATTAAATTTTATTGCTTGAGTGCTGCTAAAATCCAACTGAGAATATCCATCAGATAGATTTAAAGAAGTAGGAAAATTTTGATTTGATGCTGAAAATAAACCCGGAATATTAGTTGGTTTTAATCTGTAGTCTATTGCAATAAATTCGTTCTTTTCATTTTTATAGTGTAGGTCTATATTTGAAGTTTGTTTGAAAAAATAACTACCTAAAGTACCTTTTTTTACATAGTAACGTGTGTTTTCTGTTCTCCTGTCAACCAGTTCTATACAATCCTCACATGGAGTATCATAGGGATTTTTACCAAATTCAGGATGTGAATAATAAGCTGCATCAGTCAGGTTCATTAATTCTCCTGAAATTTCAAAAGTGGGTTCAGGAATAAATGATTGTAAATTAATTATTCTGTTTCCCTCTATTCCAACACCCTGAGTTTGGGCATAACTAATAGCAGGAGAAACTAAAAATAGCAATGTTTTAAGTATGGAAAAGTTCCTTTTCATAGTTTGAAAACCAATGTAAATATAATTTAATATCCATAAAATAAAAAGAGGCTACCCGCTCAAGGTAACCTCTTTTTTTCAATTTTATGTATTATTTTGTCAATACAACTTTGGTATTGTATTCTCTGTCAGAACCATCTGTTGTTACTTTAATAAGGTAAACTCCACCGGCAGCTTCCAGGTTAATGAATTCCTGAACTACTCCGTTGTTTACAGATGCAGTAGTTGAAAATACAACATCGCCCACCAGATTATAAATATTGATGTAAGCAACTTCTGGTGCTATATTGCCTATGTTCAGATCAAGGGTAAATCCGCCTGATGTTGGATTCGGATAAACTAAAATTGATTCTTCCATAGTTCCGGCATCTTCACGACAAGTTTGGATTATTACATAAGAAGTAGATAATTTTGAACATCCTGTAGCGATTAAAGTAGTTATTACTTTGTAACTGCCCGGTGTTGTTGCAAAATAAACATTACCGGTAGCTCCCACTAATAAAGTTGGGCCTTTATACCATTGGTAAGTTAAACCTGCTCCGCCATTAGCTTTGAGTTTGATAGATGCATCAAAACAAAGATCGTTGGTTGCATCTATATTCGTAATTAAAGAGGAAGGAGATGCAAGTTTTGTAACTGCAATTGCAGCAGATACTTCGGCACAGGAAGGTGCTACCGTAATCATAATACTATACATACCAGCAGAAGACGCATTGTAACTAGAACCTGTAGCTCCCGGAATAGGCATTCCGTTGCGATGCCATTGATAAGCATAACTAGGATCTGTTGCAGCATTTAATGTTACTGAGCTTCCATTACAGAAAGTAGCTGGTAATGGCGTAGTAATTACAGCACTGATCAGCCCTTCGTCGGTATTACCATCGCAATTGTCATCAATAGTGTTACAAATTTCTGTAGCTCCCGGATTAACAGCCGCTGTTTCGTCGTTGCAATCTGTAGCATCAGCAACATATCCAACTGGTGCACCATCACAAGTAGAAACTGAAGTGCCGGCATCACCATAAGTGTCACCATCACCATCAGCATACCAGGTTGAGAATATCAATCCTTCGTCTATACCGCCAACACAATTATCATCAATTGCATTACAAACCTCTTCAGCAGCAGGATTTACGGCTCCGTTACTGTCATCACAATCTGTATTATCAGCAACATATCCCACAGGGGCATCACATGCTAAAGAAGACATTCCCGGGTCACCGTAAGTATCACCATCAGTATCAGCATACCATAAAGTTGGTATTTCTACCGTTACGGTTAAAGAGCCACAATCGGTTATTACACCATTACATGGATCTTCTGCTCTTACATAATATGTAGTAGTAGAAGAAGGCGAAACAGAAATTGAACTTCCTGTTCCTACTAATGTAGTGCCGCAGCCATCGGTGTACCAATTATAGGTAGCAAATGGGTTTAAAATACCATCAATTACAGAAATATCAGTTGACTCGCCCAGGCAAATCGTAATATCACCGGAAGTAGTAGGAGTAGTGGAAAGTGGCGTTATTACACCTTCAATAACAAATCGTCCAAGTGTGGTATACATTGCCGGAATTCCACCTGTTATACCTGTTGCATAATAGGCATTGCTGCGTGAAGGAAAAGGTTCCGCCTGGGTTCCAACCGGATAATACGCAACAACACTTACTGTTTGAGCAAGTCCAACATAAACATCAGCATCAGTAAAATTAGGCGGAGTCAAAATGTCGAAAGTAACATAATTAGAAATATCCGCAGGCATAATTGTATAGTCGGCAGATTGACCAACTATCACTCCTGCAGCATCTAATACAACTGCATAAACTACATTAAATGCGCTGTTTGCATCACCCATATAAACCCTTACCTGCCTAACATTACTGCAGCCATCAATATGATATCTGTTTAATATTAAGCCTTCACCTAAACCATATCCCACACCACCGGTGCTTGCTGAAAGGTCGGCATAATTATACGAGTCGGAGGTAACATTGTGGCGATAACCTTTTTCATTATTAGATATTGCTGTTTCGCCAAGTATTGGAGTTACAGAAACTATTGCGGTATCAAGTTCAGTTAAGGTAGCATTCCATCCAAGATCATCCACAGTAGCTGTCAAACCTGCACCTAAAGATACGGGTATAGAGGAACTGTGTCTTACAATTAAAGTTGCCTTTTCTAAAATAGTAAAGTCAACATTGAAATTTTGGGTAACACCGGAAACATTTTTTACAATTGCTTGTAGAGGCTGCGTGTTTCCAAATAATGCAGCAGTTGTTCCAAGCGTGTAAAGGTTTTGAACCTGAATAATATCGGTATTAGTTGTTCCAAATCTTGTTTCAGGTCTGAAAGCAGTTAATACCATTGCAGTTCCATTAACGGTCTGGCTTTGATAAGTAGCCGCACTTCCGGCAACAATAGCATTACATGAAACTGTAGGTGCTCCTATGGGAGTTGCTAATGTTGTTGTTGTTTGATATTCAAATGCAACATAAACTCCTTCTCCCGCAATAGTTGTAAATACAGATGTTCCTGGTCCTCCAACCGGAAGATCAATATTAATTTGAGCAGCAGTCGCTGGAATGGTCATTGTTCCATCGTAAATTTTTGTCATACCGGTTGTTGAAAAGGTAGTTCCTTTTGAATAAATAATGTCAGTTGTGCTTTGAACCCAAATTTTAACGTTACCGGTAGTTGCAATACTTTGTGTAGTTGGAGCGCCTGCACCCAATGGGTTGTTCCAGGTCCAGCCCACGGATGTTATTGCATTTGCACCAAATCCGGAAGATGCCATTTCGGAGGGCAGAACGATATACATCGTATTGATAAATAACCTAGTGCCCTGAGGAGCTCGGCCGTTACCGGAGGTTGCGTTATTACTTGGAACAACACTAACTAATGTTTGTGCAAACAATGAAGTGGACAGCATCAAAGCCACCACAAATGCTGTTGTTCGCATTTTGCCGCCGGAAATTATTGCCGACAACTTTTTCATGCCATTTTGTGTGAAAATTTTCGTCATAATAAATGTGTTTGAGTGTTAGAAAAGAAAAAATTGTTTTCAAAATCCCGACATTTTAAGGTGAAATAGCGGGGTGACCTTGGTTTAATTGATTTAAACTTATTATCAAATCTAAATAACTAAACACGGTATTTCCAAATTTTGGGCAATATTTTTTTATGAAGTAAGTTAGGAAATGCCGTTTTTTCCTCTTTTTGAAGGGGTTTAACGGTAAAAACCACGTGATTTTTTAAATGTTTCTTTCTATCACATTAACATCAAAAAGAGGTTAAGGATATTAAAATTATTATTAAAGAAAATCCGGAATCCAAAGTTGATTTAAATAATATTTTATTTTATCAGATGATATTAATCTATTTTTGAGATTCAACTTTATTAAAATGGAAATTTCAAATATCCTCGGCACTATTGGAGTTACTTTATTATTACTTGCTTATTTCCTGCACTTGCGGAATGTTATTTCTAATACAGGAAAAGTTTATATTTTATTAAATTTTTTTGGTGCAACCATTGCATGTATTTCTTCTGTTTTATTGCAATTTTATCCTTTTGTAGTATTGGAAGCAATTTGGGCAGTGGTTTCTTTAATACCTTTAATAAAGGTTGCAAATTCAAGATCGGAAATGTAGTATTTCACTTGTATGAGTTATCCCTATTCACTAAAACTACGGAGAACATACACGTAATGAGTTGGTCAACTTGAAATAATTTGATACAACTCCGGCAGTTGGAAATTAAATATTTACTTTTCACATTGTGTAAGCACTAAATTCGCCTCACTAACATTCATATTATTGTACAATCCAACGTCTTTAGCTTTTGTTGCATAGTCTTTTGCATTTTGTTTGTCGTTTACCTTTAAATATAAGTTTGCTGCTGCAAGAAAATTATAATATTCGGGGCGAAGTTCTGCACAGCGCACAGCAAATTTTACAGCCTTTTTCAATGCTTCAGGGTCATTCCCGTTTTTGTTAAAAACATCGGATATCCTGCGCAAAATGTTTGCATCATTCCAAACAAATCGTTCAGTTCCGGTTAGCGCAACACGCATATAATTATCCCAAAGTTTATTTTTTTCATAAACATTTAGATCGTTGATAAAAATGAGGGAATCTATAATTTGTAAATGCAATTGGTCTGCTGTTTTTCGGTTCTTAAAATACACTGTTGTATCATTTGCATTTGCCGGTGATTGTAAATTATAAGCAGCGGTGAGATATATTTTTCTGTCTACTTTTTTTTGGGTAACAATGGCTGCATAAGCATCTTTATTTGCGATCATATATTTAAATACTTCGGAACCCATGTCACTTACGCTCATGCTGAAAATTTTCCAGTTGGCTGCCGTTACTTCCGGATTTTTATCATGTGCATGGAAATACATATTTGCTACGGATTGCGTTTGTAATCTTCCCCGGGATAAAACCAATAAATAATTATAACACGCAGTAGAATCTTTCGTATTTTTTTCAAATGCAGTTTTCACTGTCGGGATCTGATTTTTTGAAGCTAATGCCAATCTCCCCTGATTAATAAATTCCTCTGCCTTAAATTCACCCACATATTGATATAACAATTCGCCATTGCTATTTAAAATAATAAAAGTGGGGAAGGAGGTGATATAAAATCGTTTTAAATATGCCTTTGCTTTGTCAGGATCCTGCAAATCTTCCTTTATACAGAGGTAAGTTTTATTGTAAAAGTTAGCGAGAGCAGTATCAACAAAAACCTCGTTCAGCATTTTCTCACAATGTCCGCAGGTTGCCTGGTAGGCCATAAATAATACAGGTTTATTTTCAAAAGCAGAGGTTTTAACAGCTTCTTCGAGTGTCAGCGGCCTGAAATTGATGCTTTGGGCAGGCAGATTATTATGACAAAAGGTAAGCGCGAACAGGATTACTGTGATATATTTCATCGATTCAAAGTTATGCATTTGATATAAAAGCAGCCTGAAATACACAAAAATCTCTCCAAAACACCTCTTCAAACAGCACAATTGTTTAGCTTTGCGCCGTGATGAATGAATTGCATAAACTTTTAGAAGCCCTTATTTTCAGCTCTGAACAGCCAATTACTGCTGCTGAATTACAAACTATTCTTTTTACCTACTCGGGTGAAGAGGTGAGTCTGGAAGCAATTCAAGAGCACGTAGATGCCCTGCAAACTAAATATGAAAGCGACGATTTTGTATTCGAGATCGTTAAAACAGGTGGTGGATACCAGTTTTTGTCAAAACCATATTATCACAAACCTATCACCACTTTATTACAGCACAGAGCCAAAAGAAAATTATCTGTAGCTGCTTTAGAGTGTCTATCTATGATCGCCTATTCTCAACCTATTACAAAAATTGAAATAGAACAGATCCGTGGTGTAAACTGCGATCATACCATTCAAAAACTGATGGAACGCGATCTTATTAAGATAATTGGAAGGAGCGATACTGCAGGAAGACCATTATTATATGGAACAACGCAGTATTTTATGGACTATTTCGGTATCAACGGATTGGAAGAATTGCCGCGGTTAAAAGAATTTGAGCAAAAGGATATGAGCATAGGTGCTCCTTCTGAGATTATGGAAACCATGAGTGAAGAGGATGCCTATAATCAGGTGACATTAAATAATGATCGCCGTATGGAAACGGAAACAGAAACCGTTTTGGAAGATAACAATCAGGAAGATGTCCTGACTAACGAGCGTCGCGACGATGCCCAACAAGATAATTATGAAGAGAACGAACAACAGGAAACCGAGACCGAACAGGGACTCGGGCAAGCCGACGAAGAGAACCAGCCAGACAACGAACAGCCGGAAGAGAACTGAAGAGTCTCCCCGCACTACAACTGATCGAAAAAGACCCGAAAGCAAGGCCGATTTAACCAAAAAGGATGCTGCATCTAAAAGCAACCCCAACCGCAAACAAGAGCGTTTGGAAAGGGCTAAAAAATATTCCAAAAAACCGGACGAAAACGGTGTGCGCCATACTCCTTCTTTGAGAGGAAAAAATACAGATTCCCGAAAAGAAGAATCGCAGGAAGTTAAAAAACCACTCGATAAAAAACCTTTCCACAGCAAATTTTCTGAACCACAAAAATATGGTGTTAGCAAAGAAACTTTTCTAAAAGCTAAAAGGGAAGAGATTAAAAAAATTTACGGTGACAAATCGGAACGGTATCCAAAAAAAACATTTAAAGAAAATAGAAATCATTCGAAAGATACCGACAGAAAAAGATTTTCAACAAGAAATGAAGATAAAGAAAATAGATTCGGTCGCGATAAAAATATTTCAGAACCTAAACGCGAAGAAAAGGAAAGCGGAAAAACAAAATTTGTAAAAAATCTGCAAAAATTCAGCGAAAAAAGAAAGGTAAATAAAAGAGTAGGGCTTGTAAAAAATCCATCAACATTAAATCTTTCTAAACCTACACCACTATCTGACGACGGAACACGATTAAATAAATATCTCGCAAATTCAGGTGTTGCGGCACGCAGAAAATGCGACGAAATAATTGAAAAGGGAGAGGTTACCGTGAATGGAAAAGTAGTGCGCGAAATGGGTTATAAAGTAAAACCAGGCGATGCTGTAAAGTATAAAAACAAACCTGTAAAACCAGTTAATTACGTTTATATTTTGTTGAATAAACCGAAAGATTATTTAACAACTGTGGAAGACGATAAAGGTAGAAATACCGTAATGGAATTAATTTCCAATGCAACTACCGAACGTGTTTTTCCTGTTGGAAGATTGGATAGAAACACAACGGGATTATTATTATTGACCAACGATGGCGACCTCGCACAAAAATTAGCACACCCGAGTTTTGGTGCAAAAAAGATATATGAAGTGGAAGTAGATAAAGCTGTTACACAAGCCGATATGCAAAGAATTTCTGACGGCGTAATGCTCGATGATGGTTTGGCAATTGTGGATGGCATAGATTACGCGCATCACACGCAAAGAAATATTCTCGGTATCTCCTTGCATATTGGAAAAAACAGAATTGTTCGACGCATATTTGAATCACTGGGATATAAAGTGGAGCGCCTCGATAGAACACTTTATGCCGGACTTACTAAACGCGATCTGCCGCGGGGAAGATGGAGATATTTGACCGAGCGCGAGATTATTAAGTTGAAGTATTTGAAATAGGGTATCGGGTATCGGGACAAGAAACAAGGGAAAACAAAGGGTGGGATTTGGTTAAATTTCGGATGCAAAAAGGGGAACGCGGATG
>CAZXBG010000073.1:0-4371 GCA_964638865.1 uncultured Chitinophagales bacterium
CTCATTACTCATAACTCATAACTCATTTCTCATCCTATGGCCAATTACGAAATACTAAAAATTTGTTATCTACTCGGAAGCATATCCTTTATTGTAGGATTAAAAATGTTATCAAAACCGGATACCGCTAAAAAGGGAAATATTTTTGCCGGAATTGGTATGACCATTGCAATTCTCGGAACTATTTTGTTTCATAAAGATGCTGAGACAGGCGAAGGTATTGGCAATCTTGGATTTATTGCAGGCGCAATTGTTTTAGGAACTGTGGTAGGATATTTAGCGGCAATGAAAGTGAAGATGACACAAATGCCACAAATGGTTTCTTTATTTAATGGTATGGGTGGTGCTTGTGCTGCATTAATTGGAATTGTTGAAATGAGCACACATCATCCGGAAATATGGGGTGAACGTTTAATTATTTTTCTTGGCCTGATGATCGGTTCTGTTTCTTTTGCCGGTAGTATGATAGCCTACGGCAAATTGGAAGGTAAAATAAAAGATTACGGAAGTAAATTCATGCAAATATTTAATAACACTTTCATCTTTGCAATTTTAGCTATCATTATTTATGCATCGGTTACAATGGGACTAAATGATAATATCATCTGGATAATATTCGGCGCATCATTGGTATATGGTATTTTATTTGTGTTGCCAATTGGTGGGGCGGATATGCCGGTTGTAATATCATTATTAAATTCATTTACCGGAGTTGCTGCAGCATTCGGTGGATTTTTATACGACAATCAGGTAATGCTTACCGGAGGTATTTTGGTGGGAAGTGCCGGAACTATTTTAACGATACTAATGTGCAAGGCCATGAACAGAAGTTTGTGGAATGTAATTATCGGAGCATTTAGTGCAAGTGGTCCGGGAAGTAAAAGTACAGAAGGATTATCCATACGCGAGATCAGCGTTTCCGATGCTGCAATTTTGTGTTGTTATGCAAATAAAGTTACCATAGTACCGGGTTACGGACTAGCAGTTGCACAGGCACAACATACTTGTCATGAGTTTGAAAAAGCACTCGAGGCTAAAGGTGTTGAAGTTAATTTTGCTATTCATCCGGTTGCGGGTCGTATGCCCGGACATATGAATGTATTATTAGCAGAAGCAGATGTGCCTTATGATAAATTAAAGGAAATGGATGATATCAATCCACAATTGCCAAATACAGATGTGGTAATTGTGATAGGCGCAAACGATGTTGTAAATCCTGCTGCCGAAACTGACCCCTCCTCTCCTATTTATGGAATGCCAATTATAAAAGCAACTACAGCAAAAAATGTCATAGTAATGAAACGAAGCATGGCTAAAGGTTATGCAGGTATCGAAAACGAATTATTTTACGAAGCAAAAACACGCATGCTTTTCGGTGATGCCAAAGCGACTTTGGAAAAGTTAATTGCGGAAGTGAAGAATGTGTAGGTAGCCGATTAGCAAATTGTCCAATTCGCAAATTAGCAGATAGAGTAATCGTGAGTTAGAAGATATTTTTGGTGTTCAAAAATTTGGTGTGAAATTATGATTAACAACAAATTTGTTGATTGGTTTTGTCTATATCTCAGCCATCTGCAAATCAGATTCGCTTCCATTCTTTTTTCAATGCAGCACTTAATTTTTCCCTGTTAAAAGAAACTTCATCAGCATACTCCTCAAAAAAACCACATTTAGCACATACTTAAACTGCAATCGTAAAACTTGACCATGCGGAAACAGCAATACTACTGCGATCTCCTCTTTTAAGCATGCCTTCATTTGTAAAAATTTCTGTGCTCTTACATTTCGGGCAGGTTTTAGTCTTTTTCATACTACGAATGTAGCGTAATTTGCTTTTATTTGCAAGATGCAAAAAACACTTGCGGTAATTGGAGGAGGAGCTGCCGGATTCTTTGGAGCAATTAATGCTGCAGAGTCGGATCCTGAATTGCAAGTGCATATTTTTGAAAAAGGAAATAATTTTTTAAGCAAGGTTAAAATTTCGGGTGGAGGAAGGTGCAATGTTACCAACGCATGTTTCGAACCTGAGTTATTAGTACAGAATTATCCCAGAGGCAAAAAAGAATTATTAGGCCCTTTTTATATTTTCAATCCTGAACATACCATAAACTGGTTCGCAAAAAGAAATATTAAAATTGTAGCCGAAGAAGACGGAAGAATGTTTCCATCCACAAATTCTTCGCAAACAATTATAGATTGTTTTATGGCAGAGGCTGCTAAACACAAAATTCATGTACATCAACAAACTGGTATACAGGAAATTTTGCAATTGGAAAAAGGAGATTGGAAATTAATTTCTTCCGACAAAAAAGAATATCATTTTGATCAGTTACTCATTACCACAGGCAACAGCCAACAGGTATGGAACATGCTAAAACAACTTGGACACACCATTATTCCACCGGTTCCATCATTATTCACCTTTAATGTTAAGGATAAAAGAATACAGGATCTAATGGGTGTTAGTATTCCAAATGTGAGCTGTTCCATTCTCCATTCTAAATTAAATACATCAGGACCATTATTGATTACACACTGGGGATTTAGCGGTCCTGCTATTTTAAAACTTTCTGCCTGGGCGGCGATAGAACTTCATGCTTTACAATATAATTTTAAATTGCAAATAAATTTTATTCCGGAATTTAATTATCAGACATGCCTGGAGATTCTATCCGCAAACAGAAAAACATCCCCCAAAAAAACAATTGCACTTACCAATAAATTCAATTTGCCGGGCCGATTTTACAAAAGCATTTGCGATTTTGCAGAAATTCCAGCCTCCTTAACCTGGAGTGACATTTCAAAGGATAAAATGCAATTACTTGCAAATCTTCTTACAGAAAGTATATTTCAGGTTACCGGCAAAAGCAATTTTAAAGACGAATTTGTAACCTGTGGAGGAGTTAAATTACAGGAAGTAGATTTTAAAACAATGCGTAGTAAAATTTGTCCCAACCTTTATTTTGCAGGCGAGGTATTAAATATTGATGCGGTTACCGGAGGATTTAATTTTCAGGCAGCGTGGACTACAGCTTTTATTGCTGCAAATGCAATTGGGGGGGGGGGCAAAATTCAGCAACGAATTACACGAATTTTAACGAATTAAAATAATTAAAATTGGTCTATTTTGAGAAACAATGGCTTATCAAATAAAAACCAACCTTGTGTAAATAAGAGCCTTAACATCGAACTATTTTCTATTAACTATTGTATCAATTAAAAAAAAATATGGCTATTCGCATATATCCGGTGGTACAACAAATAAAGGGCGGTTTTAATGGTGGTGAGATCGTAGAGAATAAACCAATACAGATGTCGCCCGATAAAAACAAATTACAACCCTATTCCAATATATTTTATTGGGCACATGCCAGCGCCACAGTAACAAGCACAATAGGATTGCACCCACATGAGGGGTTTGAGATCATGTCGTTTGTATTAAAAGGAACCATAGCGCACTACGATACAAAAAATAAACAATGGATCCCATTAAAGGCAGGTGATGTGCAGATTATTCGAGCCGGAAGTGGGATAAGTCATGCTGAAAAGATCATGGAAGATTCTCATATTTTTCAAATCTGGTTGGATCCTGATATTTCGAAGTCCTTTTATCAACCGGCAACCTATAATGATTATTCTGCAGATATGTTTCCGGTAATTATTAAAAATGGATTTACCATTAAAATATTTAAAGGAGAAGGAGCTCCAATGGAAATGCAGACACCGGGAATAAGTATACAGGAAATAACATTTAAATCCGGTGAGCATCAATTAGACATTGATACTGATTCTATGCATTCAATGTATTTAATGGAGGGAGATCTGAATCTAGAAAATAGCAAATTAAATCCTGATGATTTTATTGTTGTAGATGATTTAAATACTCTGAATTTCTCCTCTGAAACAGGTGGAAAATTATTTGTAATAAGCTCTCCAATTACAGTTTCTTACCAGACCTATGTGGCATCAAGATCATAACTGAGGGTAATATTTTAACATAAATAAATCTAAATTTTTATGTGAAATTTTTATTTAAGGGCCATTACAATTTTAGCAACTTCTTCCCTTCCTGAAAAAGTTATTATAGAAGTGTCAATTTTTGAACTTAAAAAAAAAATTTACCTTTGAGAAAAAAAATATGAAAGTAACTTCCTTCCTTCTAATTTTATTCCTGTTTTCTGCATGTAAAAGTGAGGCTGATAAACTTATTGATAGTTATGAATCAAAGGTAATTGAATATGAACAGCTTGTTGATGGTGGCCTTGAAAAGAATAAGTCAGCAATAAATGTTTTAGGAGATGATATAAGTATTATAATGGATGCAATTGGCAATCAGGAATTATCGGCTGAACAACAATCTGCCGTAACAGG
>CAZXBG010000073.1:4471-8513 GCA_964638865.1 uncultured Chitinophagales bacterium
CATAAAATGTCTGATCGTATATCTTCATACCGAGAATATTATAGGCTTCAATCACAACATCACCCGCCATTTTATGAGCAATAAATATTTGAAATAAACCGGTATTTGGGTTAGGATAAATTTCCACTGATTCCGGTAAATCATAAATAGCATTTGACCTCAATGGAAGTGTTGTAAAATTTGCGATCGGAGAAAATGCAGAACTTGATCCATCGCAAATTGTTTTAACCTTATATTGATATACCGTATTTGGCAATAATCCGGTTAAATTTTTTGAGATGGTAGTTGCATTTTTTTTCAGCCATGCACCTCCTCCCACAGGCCTGTACTGAATTTGATATTTAGTAGCACCTGCAACAGCAGTCCAATTAATTTTTGCAGAAGAACTAGTGATCATATTTACAAAAATCGCCGTCGGAACTGCACAACCACAACCATCAAAAGTATGTGTATTTAATCCGGAAAAATTATTTGCTCCAAGAATATCCCATTCTGTTGCTCCGAAAGCCCAATCCAATTGACCTTTTTTGATATTACTTTTTCGTGCGAGAGAATTATTTGCGGTAGAACCGGCTCCAACTATCCACCCACCAGCACCGGGATCAACACCTATCACACCAATCTTATCAATCATATCAGGACCCTGATATAAAACAACAGCATCATTACCATCAAAGGAAGCTCCTCCGCCGGTAGTATCTGCTTGTGATAATAAAAAAGGATTTGCATCCTCAGGTGTAATAACATATGCATCGCCGGGAGCTAAAATTCCATTACAATTAAAATAATAACTCGGTCCTAAATTTCCGTTTAAATAAATTTGCACCCAATAATTTGAAAGATCAACAGAAACCGGCATTGGATTATATATTTCCAAAACTTTATTATTTGCCATACCTGAACCTTCACCATATTGTGAAATAATTAAATTACTGCAATCAGCTATAACCGGATCATCATTATCATCAATAAATACTAATTTAAAAGATGGTTCTGCAATGGAACAACCGGGAGATACACTATCAATTTCCAGATATATTGCTTCCTGATATTCAGGATCAATATCATTAATAATTGGGATATTAATTGTTTGAATTAAACCACCGCCGGCTGTAAATGAGACTACAGTTTCTTCAGCTAAAATAAAATCAACACCGTTGGTGCTGCTTGTAACATCTTCATTAATATGAATAAAAGCATTACAATCGTGTGGTGTTGCAATTTGAACATTTACGGAAATACTTCCAACTCCTTCATCATAAAACGGCAATTCAGAATTAAAATTAATTACCGGAATTGGTACAGGGTCTGTATGTGCATTGAAGGTAATATTATCCAAACCAATTTCATCTCTGTTGCCGGTAAAACCAGCAACATCGTCGCAGGTCCATTTAAAATACATGGTACTTCCATTTGGAAATGTAAGTCCCGTAATTGTAATCGATCTGTTGAAGGTATATAACAATGCATCGGCAGCGCCAAAAGATGCAAAATCAACCGCGGGTAAATTCGTGAAACTGATATTATCAGAAGAATAAGACAGTTTTATGGAAGTTGATCTATTCTCATTATTATAATTATAAATAACATAGGAAAAATCCACTGAAGTGATAGTAGTACCGGTTATATTCAAATATCTAGTTGTGATAGTTCCGGGAACAAAATCAGCAGTTGCAGGTTGAATGTACATTGCTTGATTTCCTAATCCACCACTATAACCATACACTCCGGCAAGTGTAATATTTCCACCTGTAATTCCTCTTGCATAGTCGCCACTCGTAATTGTGCCGCCAAAAGAAAGGTTTCCATCAGAAAATCCCGTTATTTGCCAATTATCCGCATCCAATTGCCCGCTCAGAGGAACCGGTTTGAAACCTGAACCCGTAAATCCGGTGAAAGTTTCAACAATTGCAGTGCCTGGAATTATGATGGAAACCTGCGCTGTACTTGAAATGCATAGGGAAACCAATGATGTGTAGAGTAGCGATTTTAACATAAGGTGATGATTTTTTCTTTCTGCTAACCAAAGATAATGCCCTAAATTTCAACTTGGAAACCTAAAGCTTAATGGAAAATTAATAAAAATCAACTCCTGTTTAAACCAATTGTTCTGTAATAAGTCAAAGAAGAAAAATTTTATGAAGATTTTTAGAACCCTAATAATACTGCTATTACCTACCGTATCGTTTGCTCAAAATCCGGGCGATCAAATTTTTACAGAAAATCAGGTTTTAACCGTTGACCTTCAATTTTCGCAACCGGGCTTTTGGGATTCATTAGTATTAAATTACGAAACCGAGACTTATATGAAAGCTACAGTAACCATCACTGATAATTCGGGGGATACTACTTTTTCTGAAATCGGCATTCGTTTAAAAGGCAATTCAAGTTATGGTCATCCTGGAGATAAAAAATCGTTTAAACTTGATTTCAATAGATATATCGATACATTTGAATACGATGGATTAAAAAAACTGAATTTCAATAATTGTTTTAAGGATCCCACTTTTATGCGGGAAAAAATATTTTATGATATTTGTAAAGCGGATAATATTAATGCTCCACGAATCAATTATGCCGATGTTTATATGAACGATATTTTTTGGGGATTTTATACAGTTGTAGAACAAGTGGATGATGAATTTTTGAAAACACATTTTGACGATAAATCGGAAAATTTATTTAAGGCAGGAGATGCATTTGGTATGGGTGCCCCGAGCGATGAAGCTGATTTGAAATATTACGGGACAGCACAACTTGATTATGATGGAAAATACACTTTAGAAAATAATACAGACGAAAATAATTGGTCTGATCTCATCACTCTGCTTGATTTTATAGATAATTCTACCGATGAAGTATTTGTTTCAGACCTGGAGCTTCATTTTAATGTTGAACAATTAATGAAAAGTTTGGCCTTGAGTAACCTGTTTGCCAATCTCGACAGTTATTTAAATTCGGCCCGAAATTATTATATATACAATAAGGATTCTACAGGAATTTGGGAATGGATCAACTGGGACTGCAATGAGGCATTTGGATCGTATCCGGCCGCTGGTGCAGTTACAAATATGACAGAATTGGATCCGCATTATTTCGCCTTGAACAGGCCATTATTAGAGCGTATTGTAAGTGTGGAAACCACTAAAACAATTTACGATGAATATTATTGCGGATTATTTTCAACCTATTTTACCGATAGTTATATTCAATCGCAAACTGATTTATTATATACATTAATTCAACCTCATGTATATGCCGACGACAACAAGATGTACACTAATGCAAATTTTGATACAAATATTGAAAGTGATATCACAGGTGGAGGCGGACCGGGAGGAGGAACAATTTACGGGCTTAAATCATTTGTAAGTGAAAGAAATGTATGGTTGGAGACTGCTATCGACTGTTCAGGGATTGTTAATGCTATTAATGAAAATTCCTTTTATGAATTTCAAATTTATCCAAACCCCGTTCATGATATTTTATATTTTGAATTCAGCGAAATGAGTCTCCAACCTGTTATTACTATTTTGAATATGCAGGGTATTTCGATCAATAATATTACAATGCAGGATCATGCTTTGAATTTAACATTATTACCTGCAGGAATGTATGTTTTAAAGATGGAAGTGGATGGTGAGATAATTAGTAAACCGTTTGTTAAAATATAGGTGTAAAGATATTATTTCAGATAACTTAAAGGAGGCAAAATTTAATTAATTTGCAACTCGAAGGAGATTGTCAAATGTTTTTTAAAAATGTGACATTTAAGACTGAGTAACACGAATAAGAAAATCTAAAATAATTTATTTACCGGTTGAGGCTTCAGCATATTTTGGAATATTTTTCAAAAATGTAAAATTTTAGTCTGGATACCCCGAATAAGAAAATCTAAATTAATTTATTTACCGGTTGAAGCTTGAGGATATTTTGGAATATTTTTCAAAAATGTCAAATTTTAGACCATTTTCTATTCGGGGCGAGCCCGAATAAGAAAATCTAAATTAATTTATTTACCGGTTGAAGCTTGAGGATATTT
>CAZXBG010000073.1:8613-19909 GCA_964638865.1 uncultured Chitinophagales bacterium
ATATTTTGGAATATTTTTCAAAAATGTCAAATTTTAGACCATTTTCTATTCGGGGTAAATCCAACTAATGCAATCGTCAGTTCGCTTCGCTCCTTTCTATTGCACAAGTTGGATTAAAAAAAGACCCACCTGTCAGAGCGACAGATGGGTGTAATCCTAAACCACACATCTTTATTAAAAGGTATAACGGATACCTAATCCGTATCCCATATCAAAGTCATCATTAATTATTCCGAATTCGGGGCGCGCATCCAAACTAAGTTGAAGCGGAACTTCGCTAAAATTATATTCAATTCCCAATTGCCCATCGGCATTTAAAAATACGCCGTCGTTAAAGTCATCATCATTCGAAAAATTGCCATTTAAGTCTCTGTCGCCAATACTTCCTCCTGCACCTACATACCAATAAAAACCACTTTCAATTGCTTGAACCCACTGATACAAGAGGGTGAACTTAAACCCATCGGCATATCCATCATCAAAAAAAGCAAGGTCAAATTCTAACCTGTTAGGGCCTCCAATATATTGCTGATAGGAAATTTCAGCTTGTGCTCCATCACCTCCTCCTAATCTTATTCCAAGTGCATTTGATTGAGCCGAAACAATACTAATGGTAAAGAAACAAAGGGCACTCAAAAAATAGATTTTCATGATATATCTTTAATTTATTCTGATAATGCAAATTAAAAGCCAGGCGCTAAAAGCCTTTAAAACAGGGGTAAATTGACAGTGCTTAAATAAAAAGCGTGGAAAAAATTCCCTGCTTTGGATACTTTACACCACAAAAAAACTCCGCAATTGCTTGCGGAGCTCCTTCTATTCACATTTAAACACTATTGTTTGATAAATTTCACAGTGCTCACAGTAACAAATTCATCGTTAATACTTAATAAATAAACACCTGCGGGAATTTGTTCAACATTTAATTCCACATTTACGTCACCATCCTCCACAACAACCATTTTTTCTTCTATTATCCTTCCCATTAGATCAATAATTCTGATATTAAGTATACCGGAGCGGGAATTTGTAAATGATATATTGACCATATCTACTACAGGATTCGGGTAAATGTTTACATTTTCGACTAATGTAATTTCATTTTCCTCCTTTAATAAAAGGGTAGTAAATAACATAATTGATGTATAATCCTTCCATCCTGCAGCACATTGGGTTTTCACTTTCCATTGATATACAGTATTTGCAGTTAAACCGGTTAAAAGTTTGGAATTCGTTGTTGTGATCACATCTGTCCATGTAAGATCCGTCAATTTTTTATACGATATCTGGTACTGTAAGGCACCTGTCACCGCATTCCAGTTCAGGGTAGCTTTTGTTGAAGTGATCAAGTTAGTTGATAAAACATTCGGCGAAGTGCAAGCTGTTCCTGCAGAAGGCGTAATAAATATTTTTTCTGCAGAATAGGCTGTCCATACTCCTTCGCATAAAGCTCTGGCTTTCCATGTATATGAAGTATTTGCAAGTAAAGCTGTTAATTCTTTATAGGTATTTTCAACAGCAACTGTTGTCCATGAAGCACCTGCAGTGGTTTTATATTGCACTTCATAATTCATGCTGCCCATATTATCCCAAATGAGCATTGCATGTGTGGAGGTTAATTCATCCTCAAATAAATGTTGGGGTATCTGGCAATTACAAGGCAGACAAACATTATCTATTCCCTGTTCATCGGCGGGACCCGATTTTAAACCTTCTGAATAAATTTTAATTATAATATAATCATACCCTGATCCGAAATTTACATTTTGTGTAAAGGTTTGCCAATTATAATTAACCATTCCATATTCGCTATTCAACAAAACTGTAGAAGAAAAGGCAAGATCATTATTGTTCCATTTTTGAATATTGCTTTCTGTTGAAACATTCGGATCAATAAATTCACCATTTACTCCTAAAATTTCACAAATAAGGTGATTCCCAACCGCACCTCCACCTATATTTTTCGCTTGAAATGAAAATTCTATCAAACCTCTCAAGGCTTTATCATTTTTCACGATCTGAATAAGAGGTCTGTTCCATTTATCACTCAAAAAAATTGCTGCCTTTCCATTTAAAATTTCCCAGCTTCCCTTTTTCAACCATCCTGCTCCAACGTTTTCTTTTGTACTTTTAGTTAAGGAAACATCGAGAAATCCACCTGTTTCAAAACCGGAATTGATCAAAATGTTTGCATAATCAAGCACTGTTACAGTCACATTTTTTGTGATGGACGTAGTTTTCCCCTGACTATCGTAAACAGTTAATGCAACACTATAAGTACCGGGTGTATTATAAGTATGTACTGGATCAAGTCCAAAACCTGTAGTACCATCACCAAAAGTCCAGGCATACGCAGCAATTCCATTTCCTTGACCGGGTGTAATAACAAATGGATCTGAATCTGAAGATAATATCCCATTGAATTTAATTGTATTATTTCCGGTGGAAAAATATGCATAATCTGCAATAGGAAATACGTTTGGTGTAATCGCAGTAAAAGATGGTAATCCCGAAATTTCAAAATATTTGGGGAATTTATAATATTCGGAAGCACCATAAATATCTGTTCCTTCTTCCGGTGCAATATTATATAGGTTGTTATTATAAACGCCTCCAACCACCTTGGTGTTTCTGTAATTGTATTCCTCTTCATCACCGCTTTCAAGGTCATCTGTTCTACCGGCAACCAATGCACGTTTCCATCCTTTAACTGTTAGCCCTTCATAAATAATCTGTCCCGTAACAGTACTCGATATAAATGCAAATCCTCCCAATGGATTTCCGGTTATCCAATCGCTTGTTTGAAATTGATTATTTATATCTCCTAGCAACAAACCATTTTTAAAATGTACCTGGCCTGAATATTTAATTGAAATACCGGCAGCAAGTAAATTCCAGAACTTAAAATCTTCTATTATACTAAATAGATTATGCGTATAAGGATCATATTCCAACGTAGAAAAATCGCCAATATTATCGTTGTTTAATAAATGCGTCCAGAATGAAAGAGCACTATTACAGTTATAAGCAATATTACCTTCAAACTTTCGCATAGGTATTACAGCAGTATAAATAGAATCATCAGTTCCTGCAATAACAGAATTTAAAATATTTGTTTTTGGAATTTTAATTCTATGTTCAGCGGGCAAACTGGCATCATCACTAAATACTTTATAAGCATCACCTGCGCAACTGGTAGCAATATTATCTTCGTACGACACATTAGAACTTTGTATCCAGTATCCATTTCCCTCAAATCCGAAATCAAAATTTAATGTCCGCGATTCAAAGTCCGTTATTAATGAAGCCTTTTTCCCTTTTATTGCAATATTTCTATTAAAGGTGCCAAGTTCGTTTCCATCTTCCGTTACGAACGCAGCGCCCCCGAAATCAAATACAACATTATCATCAATATTTGCATTGCTTTGATGATTTACAATACCCCAGCTAGTGGCATCTACAATTGCACATCCTTTTATTAATGCAGGAATAGCACCAATATTATTAGTCCCTGCTTTGTGCAAATGCAAACTATATCTTCCCCTTACATTTTCGCCTCCACTCAATTGATTCCCGAATGCATCCACAACAGGACTAGTTACTAAAATATTTTTATCCGTTCTTCCAAGTCCGTTAAATGCTGCATTTGAAATATTTTGTGCAACATTATGCATCAACATAACATGTCCGCGTTGAGCAATAGGAATTGTTGCATAATTCTCTGATTCAAATATTACATTTCTTGTGATATTAGCAACATATAACCGCAATCCATATCCGATGGGAAATTTATGTTCATATTGAAGCGTGGTTCCACCTGTTGCATTATTAGTGAAATAAATTGTTTTAGAGGCAATACTTGTTATAGTAAGCACCTCATCATGAAATTTTGAATTATCTTCAAAATCATTGATGTTGGTTCCATAGGTTCCAGGTAAAACTATTTGATCTCCTACCTGCCAGCCGGTTGGAATTTCTGTGAGTTTTAAATTTGATGCACCGGCAGAAATATTTTTAGATATTGGGCAAAATGTTTTTTTATAAAATCCATTCACCGTTGTAAAGCCGTGACTTATTAATCCTTTTCCAAATTCAAATGGGTCATCACTAATATCTATCGCACCCTGGTCGGAAAAAATAATTTTTGCAGTAACACCATTTATTATCGGTGTGGCAGCTGTTCCAATATTTAAATGCCCAACAGGATCAACCACCGCAGTGATAACCTTCAATTTAGTATTTACAGTAGACGAAAAATTTAGAGTGCCAATTACCCTCAACCAATTTATTTCCGTTTCACTTACTGCATCATAGGTAACCGTAATTGCCGAGTCAATTACTACCTGAGCATTTGTTCCCGGTACCGATAATACATTCCAGGTTGATGGATTAAACCACGAGCCATTATTTACTGCAATATGCGTTGCTCCATCAACAGGAACTAATGCGAAAACAGCACAATGTTCATCATGCATCATTTCATCATCCGGATGGGCTCCACAATCTTCGATTTGAGTGTATGCGTTTGTGGTGAGGAATGCCGCGAATAGAAAAAACACAGCAGTTTGTAGCAGATACACTTTCTTCATCTAATTGTTTAAATTTAATTGTGAATAAAAAAAAGTGCGGAATTCCGGAGTGTGGTGTGTGAAAAAACAGGTTATTGTGTGGATAGACGCAGGAAGTACTTAAACAGATGCAAAGCTAAACAATTATTTATTCTTTTTATTTTATAGTTGTTACACAAAATACAATTGTGTGACTAACATATTCTACAATTTATATTTTTTATATTGATACTAATGCCGAATCACAGGACGAATATTGATAAAATAAATAGATCAAAGTGACTTAAATCAATTTGGAAGAAGCAGAAAATCTATAAAAAATGAAAGATGTTCACAGAATACGACCTCATCATCGATAAAAAACGTCAACAAATAAAACAACCAGCGGGTTCAATTTCAATTATTTATTCAGTTTTTTGTGAAATTTTTCGGGCATAGAAACCACTTTTTTCTTGTCGTAATCATAAAATACAATTCCGGTTTTCGCAATGGCTACAACCCTTTCGCTGCTTGAAACGCGGTAAAAAAGGTCAAATGCCGCACGTGTAAATTCATCCGCTGCGATCTCTATTTTTAAACTTTCTCCATAAAAGGCTTCTGCTTTAAATTGCACAGCAGCATCTACCATAATTATCCCAACTCCCTCAATATTCATCTCGCTGTAATCGAAGTGTTTAAGAAATCGAACACGTGCTTCATGCAGTAGCGACAACATGGTGTCGTTGCCCAAATGTCCGCCATAATTCAGATCTGTAATTCTAATGCTGATTTCGGTGGAAAAAAATTTTTTTTCCGGAAAATTTATTTGTATTCTCGCCATCTCTTAACTCATTAATCTTTTTAAGTATACATTAAAACAAACCCGGAATTCTCGCCATTGGAATTATGGTTTGATCAACAAAATCCCGCTCCAAATATTTATAATATCCGGCTACTGCTATCATCGCGGCATTATCTGTGCAATATTCCAATTTGGGAATATGAACGGTCCAACCAAGTTCTTTCCCTTTTTTGACGAATTGTTTCCGCAATTCACTGTTTGCAGACACACCTCCGGCAATTGCGATCTGTTTTATTCCGCATTGTTTTGAGGCGATGATCATTTTTTTGAGTAAAATTTCCACAATACTGTACTGAATTGATGCACAGAGATCATATAAATTGTTGTCAATAAAATGCGGATCTAACTTTTTTTGTGCCTGCAAAAAATATAAGATGGAGGTTTTTAAACCACTGAACGAAAAATCAAGTTCCGGTATCCTTGGCTCCGCAAATTTAAATTTTAACCCATCACCCAGCTGGGCAAATTTATCTACTAATGGTCCGCCCGGATAATTAAGGCCGAGCATTTTAGCAGATTTATCAAAGGCCTCGCCTGCAGCATCATCAATAGTTTGCCCCAATATTTCCATATCAGATGGGCTTTTCACTAAAACAATCTGTGTGTGACCTCCACTTACCGTTAAACATAAAAACGGAAAAAGAGGTTTAGGATCCTCAATAAAATGGGCAAGTATGTGGGCTTGCATGTGGTGAACGGCAACCAATGGAACATCCAAAGCGAGTGCAACGCCCTTGGCGTATCCTGCTCCTACCATCAAAGATCCAAGCAAACCAGGCCCTCTGGTGAAGGCAATAACATCAATTTGTTTCAACATAATACCAGCTTTGCTAAGCGCAGCCTTCACAACGGGAACAATATTTGCCTGATGTGCACGTGAAGCCAGTTCAGGAACCACGCCACCATATTGCTCATGTATTGTCTGATCGGCAATACAATTGGATACAATTTGTCCATCAATCAATACAGCGGCGCCGGTTTCATCACAACTAGATTCAATTCCAAGGATGGTTACAGGCATAACAATGTTGTAATTTAACCCCGCAAAATTAATACGGTAATTTAAAGGTGCAGAAGATATTTACATACTGGCATATTTATTCTCTCTTCAGAAGGATATTGCTTATACTTTTTTTGAGTTTGCTGGGACTTTTTTTAGCCATTTACTTTATCCTGAAAATACCTGCTGTACAAAACTGGGTCGCACATAAAGCAACGTCCATCCTGAGTGAAAAGTTGAACACAAAAGTTACACTCGATAAAGTAAGCATAAATATTTTCAATCATCTTATTCTCGAAGGGCTTTATATCGAAGATCAGCAAGGCGATACACTTTTGTATGCAGGAAAACTGGAAATCAACATCGGAAGTATAAATCCAATTTCAAAAAATGCAAAACTGAAGAATATCAGTTTAAGTGACAGTTATATTAACCTTTATAGTACTTTACCCGACTCCACCTATAATTTTGCATTTATTGCCGACGCCTTTTCTTCAGGACCAAAAGATACCACAATAACTGAAAATAAGGAAGGTGGTACCACTTTTCAGGTTGCTTTGAATAAGATTACCATTGACAGAACGAGATTTAAAATGCACGATGAAGTTGGCGCTTCTGCTATGGATATGTATATCAGTGAATCTGAAATATTTATTAATAAGATAGATCTTAATAAATACGTGTTGGCTTTGGAAAAAATTGAGTTTGATGAAACAGTTTTTAAACTCACCGCGTTGTACGATACTATTCCTTCCGATAAGGAGGAAAGTTATGATACCATTCATATTGGATTAGGATCCTGGGATATAGAAACAACACAATTATTACTCAACAATTGTGGTTTCAGTTATAAAGATGATAATTCAACCAGCAACCCCGACGGAATTAATTTTAGTGATCTGGAAATAACAGAACTAAATATTGATATGTCGGATATTATTTATTCCGGTGATACTATCCTCACTACAATTAATCGCATTTCACTAAAAGATAAATCGGGATTCCAATTGGATACCCTTGAAGCTAATGTTATTTTTTCTGCATATGAGGTCACTCTTTCCGATCTATTAATTGCAACTCCTAATTCGTCCATTAAAGATCAGATTGGATTCAATTATAATACACTTAACGATTTCGATCGTTTTGAAACGGATGTACGCATGAATGCGGATTTCAAAAATTCAGTGATCTCCAATACCGACATCGCCTTTTTTGTTCCCCAATTAAAAGAATATGATATCACACTTGCACTTACTGCAAAAATATACGGCTCATTGGGAAATATAAAAGCACGTAATTTTGATGCAGTAGTAAGGGATATTGGAGGCATAAAAGGAACACTAGATATTAAAGGTTTGCCAAATATTGATGAAACCTTTCTGGACTTAAAATTAGAACCCCTGTTTGTAGATATGCGGGCATTGGATGAACTTTTAGGTTCAAATACAATTCCTGAAAATTTACTTACCCTTGGTGATGTAAATTATACTGGAAGAGTAACCGGATTCGCATACAACCTTGTTGCATTTGGTAACTTAAATACCGATCAGGGAGGAGTATATTCTGATATTAATTTTACCTACGATCCGAAAATAAAATTGTCGTCCTTTAGTGGGAGTTTAAATACAACAGCTTTAAATGTTGGGGCTATTGCGGGATCACCGGAAATGTTAGGTAAGGTAAGCATGGATGCAACTGTGCATGGAAGTGTAGCAGCGGATAATACGGCTGAATTTGACGTGGATGCATCAATAAATTCTATAGAATTTAATAAATATACTTACAGCAATATTATAGTAGATGGGCAATTAAAAAATAATTCGTTTAAAGGAAATTTTACGATCGACGACCCAAATATTGTAATGGCGTTTAACGGAGTTGTTGATTTTGCGGATACCCTTCCTGTTTACAATTTTAAGTCTACAATTAGTCGCGCTAATTTAATGCAACTCAATTTTTACGATCAACCTATCGTATTAAGTGCCACTGCCTCTATGAATACAAAAGGCAATACCATAGATGATATGACCGGTTCCGCTAATTTTGGAGATCTTTTATTGATACGCGAAAATTATATTTATCGGTTAGATACACTCGTTATTAATTCAAATTATATTGAAAATAAAAAGATAATAGATGTAAAGTCGACACTTATTAATTTTAATATTACCGGTGATTTTGCTATAACAGCACTTCCTTCTGCAATTAAAAACATGGTTGGACATTATACCACAGGAAAATCTGACTCTGTAATTTCAGTGCAAACAGCGGAATATACAATTTCTGTAAAAAATGCTGACAGGCTTATGGCAATATTTTATCCGGATATCCAGATTGTTAGAAACTTGACAGTTTCCGGAAATTTTAATACCGGTATAAATGAATTTAATACCCGTATCAGGGTCGATGAATTGGAATATAAAACAATGCATTTCGATACTTTATTATTTGAGGCCAGAACTATTGATAATGCACTTGGATTTTTTGCAAGGTTAAACTCTACTCAAATAAATAAAGACACGGAGCTCCCAATTATTCGTGTGGATGGCACCTTTGCAAGAAATGAATTGAATTACAACCTAAAAGTTGGAAAAGATACCGATGAAGACAGGATAAACTTAAATGGTGCAATTAAATTTGAAGATTCGCTCATGGCGTTTAATATTCTTCCTTCAGAAATTTATTTTCAGAATGAAAAATGGGATATCCAACCAAATAACTCACTACAATATGTAAATAAAAATATTATTGCCGATAATTTCACATTAAGTAGTGGTGATAAGCTGATAAGCCTTACCAGTAGTGCCGATGATAAATTCAACACCGTTTTAAAATTAAAGGTAAATAATATTCCGATAGGCGAGTTAACTGAAGCATATATTTTACCCGGTGAACAGGTGTCAGGTAATTTGGATGCTTCCTATACAATTGGAAACGTGTTAACAAAACCAAGTTTTATAGGTGGAGCAGAAATAAAAGCATTAACATTAAACGGTGTTTTACTCGGTGATTTGAAGGTCAATACTTCACTCATTCAGCCGAGTTATAAATTAAAATTTAATTCCACCTTATCGGGTGAAAATGGATTTACTACGGATGGATATTATATTTTTAGTGAAACAGATAGTATTGTATTAGAAGCTAATTTGCGGAGAACAAAATTATTTATAGTAGAACCTTTTTTACGCGGCATTTTGTCAGAAATGAATGGTGATATTACAGGTAAACTCAATATTGAAGGCCCTGTTACCAGACCGGAAATGAGAGGTAACCTCACCATCAAAGACGGAGAAGCAAATATTGATTATTTAGGAGTGAATTACTTTTTCCCGGAATTGAAAATAGAAATTGACAAAAATAAGATTCTTGTTCCGGAAGCTGCTATCCAAGATAAATTGGATAATAAAGGCACACTTTCCGGGGAAATAACATACAGTAATTTTAATAACTGGAATTTCAGGTCATTACATTTAGCTTCTGATCATATTTTATTAATGGAATCCACACCAAAAGAAAATCCTGATTTTAATGGGTATGTAATTGGGAAGGTGGATGCAAATATTACTGGAAAATTAGATGAGTTAAATATTGCAGTTGTTGCCACTCCACATGCTAAAACTTTGGTCAATTTACCAACCTACGGTTCAGGAAATGTAAAAAAACATGATTTTATTCGATTTGTTGACAGATCTGATACAAATAGTATTAATACACTTAATGAATTAAATCTCGCCGTAGTAACTATTGATCTTAAATTAAATGTAACTCCTGATGCACAAATAAAAATTTTACTCAACAGCGAAGGGACAGAATTTTTATTAGGTCGAGGATACAGTGTATTAAATATTAAGGCTAACTCTTTAGGTATGGTAGAAATTTTTGGAGATTACCGCATTACCGAGGGTTTATATGATTTCTCCTTCCAGGGATTATTTAACAGACCATTTACTGTTATTCCCGGAAGTACCATTAAATTTAAGGGAGATCCTTTAAAGGCAGAATTAGATCTGAGTGCACAATATACCGCAAAAAAAGTAGCCATCAGCACTTTAACGGCAACCAGTTCTCAGGAAACAACCGATGTAAATGTTTTGATACTTGTTACCGGAACGTTGGATGCACCTACTTTAAATTTCGACCTGGATATTCCGGAATCTGCGGCGTCGAACAATTCTGATTTTCAGCGCAGAATACAGGAAATTGAATCCGATAAAAATGAATTAAACAAACAGGTGTTCGGTTTATTAATTACAACAAGTTTTTTACCGCAGGATCTTACTACCTATAATCCTGTTGGAGTAACTGCAACAAGTACGCTTAATGATTTTGTTTCCAGTCAGATCACTACCTATTTTCAAAATGTATTAAGCGATTTCTTAAAAAATACAGAAATTGATATCGGATATGATAATATTCAAACAGGTAGCTACAATTTCACCGATGAACAGGGGAAACAATTTGATGTGGCCGTTAAACGTGAGATCAATGAAAACATTATTGTTAAAGTAGGAACTACCTATTACGATTTCGCATCGGGAGGTACAAGTTCTGCATCCAGTCTTGCCGGAGATTTCGAAGTAGAATATTTAATTACCGACGATGGACGCATTCGCGTAAAAGCATTCCGCATCTCCGAATACGATGCCATCATTTTAAAAAATGATGTAAAAACAGGAGTGGGTATTTATTATACAAAGGAGTTTGATAAGGTAAAGGAGTTGTTTCAAAAGAATAAGGAATGAGGGGGGATGGTGAGGGGGGATGGTGAGTGGTGAGGGGTGAGTGTATCTCCGAATGGAACTTTTACACTTTTTCTCGGCTTCACGGTCCACTAAATGAGTAATGAGTAATGAGTAATGAGTAATGAGTAATGAGTAATGAGTAATG